>JAOPZD010000256.1 GCA_025964295.1 Conexibacter sp. | reverse complement strand
GATCCCGCCCGCCCTCGACGGCCTGGCCCGGACGGCCGCCGCGCGGATCGCCCCGCCGCTGCGCGGCGGCCGCGTCTACACCGACGACGTCGCGCCGGTCGAGTGGCTCATCGACGCCTCGATCGTGCAGGTCGCCTCCGAGGGCCACCGGTGACGGAGGCGCCCGCGGGCGCCCAGCGCGTCTCCACCCTCGAGCTCTTCTTCGACCTCGTCTTCGTCTTCGTCGTCACGCAGCTCAGCGCGGTCCTCGCGCACGACCTCAGCTGGACCGGCCTCGGCCACGTGGCGCTCATGTTGGGGTTCATCTGGTTCATGTACGGCGGCTACGCCTGGCTGACCAACGCGATCGACGTCAACGACCCGACCAGCCGCGCGCTCCTGCTCGCCGGCATGTGCGGGTACTTCGTCATCGCCCTCGCGGTCCCGGGCGCCTTCGACGGCAGCGGCCTGGCGTTCGGGATCGGCTACGCGGTCGTGGTCGCCGTCCACACGTTCCTGTTCGCCCACAGCGCGCCGGGGCTGGCGCCGCAGGCGATCGTCCGGCTCGCGCCGGGCAACGTGGGCGCGGCGGCGCTCGTCCTGCTCGGCGGCGCGCTGGGCGGCGGCGCGCAGGTCGTGCTGTGGACGGTCGGCGTCGTCGCGCTCTGGGCGCTGCCCAAGCTCGTCGGCAACCAGGACTTCGAGGTCGCGCCCGCGCACTTCGTCGAGCGCCACGGGCTGGTCATCATCGTCGCGATCGGAGAGTCCGTCGTGGCGATCGGGATCGGCGCCGCGGGGCTGGCGGTCGACGTCGAGCTGGTGCTCATCGCCGTGCTCGGCCTGCTGCTCAGCGCGGGCCTGTGGTGGACGTACTTCGGCGGCGACGACGCGCGCGCCGAGGAGGCGCTGAGCGCGATGCCAAGGCGGCGCCGAGCGGTCGCCTCGCTCGACGGCTACGGGTTCGCGCACCTGGCCCTGCTGCTCGGGATCGTCGGCGTGGCGGTCGGGCTGAAGAAGGCCACGGGCCACGCCTACGAGACGCTGGAGGGCGCCCAGGCGCTGGCGCTCGCGGGCGGGACGGCGCTCTTCCTCGCGGGCGACGTCTGGTTCCGGCGCGTGCTGGGGATCGGGACGGGGCCGGCGCGCGCCGTGGGGGCGGTCCTGGCGCTGGCGACGGTGCCGCTGGGGACCGAGGTGGCGGCGGTCGCGCAGGTCGCGGCGCTCGTCGTGGTGGTCACGGTCGCGGCCGCGCCGGAGGCCGCGGCGTCCGTCCGGAGGCGAACGGCTCAAGTCCAGAAGCTTTGACGCCGAAGCATTTGGTGTCTAATATTTAGATACCGAATGACCTCTTCTTCTCCTGACTCTGACTCCCCACGCATCGAGCCGCACGTCTGGCGGATCGCCATCGTCGTGATCCTCGGCGCGATCATGTCGGTGCTCGACACGACGATCGTCAACGTCGCGCTCGAGGACCTCTCCAAGGACCTCAACAGCTCGCTGGACTCGATCCAGTGGGTCGTCACGGGCTACCTGCTCGCGCTGGCCGCGGTGATCCCCGTCACCGGCTGGGCCGCGCGGCGCTTCGGCTCGCGGCGGCTGTACCTCATCGCGCTCGTCGCGTTCACCGTCGGCTCCGCGCTGTGCGGGCTGGCGTGGTCCAGCGGCTCGCTCGTCGCGTTCCGCGTCCTGCAGGGCATCGGCGGCGGCATGCTGATGCCGATCGGCCAGATGGTGCTCGTCAAGGCCGCCGGCCCGCGCAACCTCCCGCGCGTCATGGCGGCGATCGGCGTCCCGATCATCCTCGCCCCGGTCTTCGGGCCGACGCTCGGCGGCCTGCTGCTCGAGCACGCCGGCTGGCAGTGGATCTTCCTGGTCAACGTCCCGATCGGCGCGGTCGCGCTGACCGTCGCGCTGCGGCTGCTGCCCCACGACGAGCCGGAGGAGGCGGGCAAGCTCGACCTCCTGGGCCTCGTGCTCGTCGCGACCGGCCTGGTCGGCGTGACCTACGGGCTGGCCAGGAGCGGGACCGCCGGCTCGCTGACCGCGGTGTCCGTGCTCGGCCCGGTGCTCGCCGGGATCGCCCTGATCACGGCGTTCGTGCTGCGCGCGCTGCGGATCCCGGCGCCGCTGCTCGACATGCGGCTCTACAAGGACAAGGCCTTCGCGGCGGCGTCGGTGACGACGTTCTGCCTCGGCGCCGCGCTGTTCGGCGCGATGATCCTGATGCCGCTGTACTTCCAGACCGTCCGCGGCGAGGACGCGGTGACGACCGGCCTGCTGCTGATGCCCCAGGGCGTCGGCGCGGCGATCGCGATGCGCCTGTCGGCGGTCGCCACGGAGCGCTGGGGCGGCGGGCTGACCGCGCTCTTCGGCGGCCTCGTGACGGTCGCGGCGACCGTGCCGTTCGTGCTGATCGGCGGCGGGACCTCGTACTGGCTGATCGGCGCGGCGATGGTCTTCCGCGGGCTGGGCATCGGCATGTCGATGATGCCGTCGATGACGGCGGCCTTCGCGGTCCTGCGGCCCGACCAGGTCAACCACGCGACGCCGCAGCTCAACGTGCTCCAGCGCGTCGGCGGGTCCGTCGGGACCGCCATCCTGTCGGTCGTGTTGAGCAACCACCTGGGCAGCGCCGCCGCTGCGGCGGGCGGCCGGCCGGGCGCCGACGCGATGGCCGGCGCCTTCGGGAGCACCTACTGGTGGGTCCTCGGCGTGACGGCGTTCGCGCTGCTGCCGACGGCGCTGCTGGCGGTCGTCGAGCGCACGGCGCGGGTGGTCGGCCGCGAGCCGGCGGCCGGCCCGGCGGCCGAGGTCGCGCTGGAGGCGGCGGCATGAGCGCCACCCGCGGGCTGGTCGGCTCGACGCCCGCCACCGAGGCGGTCCGGCTCGCGTTCGTCGAGCTGATGGGCGCCGAGCGCCGCCTGCGCGCGCGCGACCAGAAGTGCGGCCCGGGCGACCTGACCCAGGGCCAGATCCGCGCGCTGTTCACGATCGACGTCAAGGGCGAGGCGACCGCGGGCGAGCTGGCCAAGGCGGCCGAGCTGTCGCCGGCGAGCGTGTCGACGATGCTCGACCACCTCGAGCGCGACGGGATCGTGGAGCGCCGCCGCTCGGATGCCGACCGCCGCGTCGTCGTCGTCACGCTGACGGAGTCGGGCCGCGCGCTGCTCGCCAGGAAGCGCGAGGCCTGGCGCGCGCGGGGCCGCGAGGCGCTGGCCGGCGTGTCGGACGAGCACCTGGAGGCGGCGGCCGACGTGATGCACCGCATGGCCTCGATGCTCGACGAGCTCTGACGCGCTGGGGCGCGCCCTGAGCTACGCGCCCGGCGGCCCGCCGTCCAGCGGCCGGCCGATCTCCCACTCGTGCCCGGCCGGATCGACGATCCGCCCCAGCTCCCACCCGTGCTCGACGGCGACCGCCGCCGTCTCCGTCGCGCCCGCCGCGACGGCCCGGGCGATCACCGCGCCCGGAGCGTCGACGACCAACAGGAACCGCGCCGTCGCACCGCCGTCCTCCGGGCTCTCCCGTCCCAGCTCCGGGGCCGCGGCCGCCACCCAGAACCGCGCGCCGTCGACCTCCAGCTGGGCGACGACGTCATCGCCGTCGCCGACGCGGTGCCGGACGACCGCGCCGAACGCCGCCTCGTAGAACGCGATCGCCGCGGCGGCCCGCCGCACCCACAGCTGCGCCTCGATCGCGGTCATGCTGCGCCTACTCGACCAGCGCGACGCAGCCGACCGAGATCAGCAGGCCCAGCGGCAGCGGCACCTGCATCGTCATCCGCGCCGGCGGATCGACCGGGAACGCCTCCGCGAACGCCTCGTTGACCGCCGCGAAGTCGCTGACGTCGGCGATCAGGACGGTCGTGTTGACGACCAGCTCCGGGCGACTGCCACCGGCGCGCAGGACCGCCTCGACGTTGCGCATCGCCTGTCGCGCCTGGTCGCCGATCGTCGGGCCGGCGGGCTGCCCCGTCTTCGGGTCGATGCCCGGCTGGCCCGAGACGTACAGGACGCCCCCGGCGCGCACGGCCGCCGAGTACGGCCCGATCGCCGGCGCGATGCCGGCGCCGTCGATGACCTCGCGCGCGACGCTCATGGGCAAGAGCCTCCTCCATGGCGCGCGCCACCGTCAACCCGCGCCGCCGGAGCGCGTGGTGCTCAGGCGCCGAGCCACATCGCGATCTCGCGGCCGCGCGCGCCGTCCAGCAGGCCCTTGGACCACCTCGCGTCGTCGCGCAGGCCTGCCCACTGGCTGGGCCCGTGGCCCGGCTGCTCGTCGGGGCCGGGCTTGTCGGCGGCGGCGCGGTTGTTGTAGCGCCAGTGGTACTGCATGAAGACGCCCATGATGTTGACCGCGTAGTGCCGGGCCAGCGCGGCCGAGCCCTCGACGACGACCAGGTTGTCGTCGTTGCTCTGGCTCGCCTTGGGCCCCATGTTGTGCGAGCCGGTCATGACGACCGGGTGGTCGCCCAGCGGATCGATCACGATCACCTTGCTGTGCACCATCGCCCACGTGCCGCTGAGCTTGCGCAGCTCGGCGTCCCAGAACGCGAAGTCCTGCTGGACGTTGTAGGCGCGCACGACCTCGTACTGCGGCGAGGTCTTGAAGAGCCCGTCGATCTTGGTGGTCTTGGTGCCCGGGTCGTCGTTGACGACGCCGCGGATGCAGAGCGTCTCGTCGTAGAACTCCGACAGCGGGGACGCGCGGGCCACGATGTCGTTGAGCAGCGTCCCGCGCGGGCCGGGGTTGAACATCAGGAAGAGCACGGCCTGCTCGGCCGCCCGGATCCGCGCGCCGGCCTCCTGGAGGTCGATCTGATCGTGGACCGGGGCGAAGAACGCGGTGACCTTCGCGCCGGCGATCGTCGCCTTGGCCGTGACCGCCTTGTCGGCCAGCGTCGGCGGCGCGGCGTCGCCGGCGTCGCGGAGGTCCTTCCAGCGCTGCAGGAAGCCGTCGGCTAGCGGCTTTGACCGCAGCAGGATCCCGTTGTTGACCTGCGTGCAGAGGCCCGTGCGGGTCCAGTTCGTGCTGCCGGTCCAGACCGCGGCGGGCGCGCCGGCCTCGTCGCAGAAGACCACGAACTTGTTGTGGGCGAGGTACCTGCCCTGGTCGACCATGCGGCGGTGCAGGTCGGCCTGGCCCGCCATCAGAGCGGCGGCGGCGTCCTTGTTCTCGTCCTTGGGGCCGGACTTGCCCTTGGCGCCGTTGGCCAGGACGACGTGCGCCTTCTTGCCCAGCTTGACCAGCGCGGGCAGCAGCTCGGGGTCGTCGAGCTCGAACAGCGCCGTGTAGACGTCGACGCCGTCGGCGGCGGCCTGGGCGAGCAGGCCGAGCAGGCCCTCGCGCAGGCGGCCGGAGAGGTCGTCGCGGACCTCGCTGCCGGGCGTGCCGATCGCGTCGCGCAGCGCCTTGCCGAGGTGCGCGCCGTCGAGCTCCTCGAGCTTGTGCGTGAGCCACTGCGACGCGACGATGCCGCGGTTGAAGTAGACGTCGATCGCGCGCTCGGCCTGCGCGGTCACGGTCACGGGCTCTGACCACGACGACCACCGGCCGCGCTTGAGCGCGCCCTGCTTGCCGTCCATCGACGCGACGCGGTAGCGGACGGGGCGGTCCGGATCCACCTGCAGGTCGGCCCACAGCAGGCGCTGCAGCGGCCACTCGGTCGACGGCTTGAACGTCCCGGGGGGCACCTGCTCGCCCTTCCAGCCGGTCCAGTTCTCCAGCGTGTGGTCGCTGTGCGGGTCGTCGACGTAACGGCGGGCGACGGTGAACCCGCGCGACGTGTCGCGGATGCTCGACGGTCGCCAGACGACGAGCACGTGATCGCCGTTGGCAAACGCGCGGATCGTCGTCATGGCGCGACCCTATCCCGCCGCGCGCCGGCCGGTGAAGGCTTTGGAGCGAATGCCTAGGCAGATCGGTCGGCGTAGGAGATGAACTCCAGCAGCGAGCCGTCCGGGTCGCGGAAGTAGACCGAGAAGCCGGGGCCGCCGGCGCCGTTGCGGGCGACCGGGCCCTGCTCGACCGCGACGCCGTGCTCGGTCAGGTGGACCATCGCTTCCTCGGCGGTGCCGGGCCACACGAGGCAGAGGTCGGCCATGCCGGGCGCGGCGGGGATGCGCGCGACGGGCTCGGGGTCCATCCCGGGGCCGTGGACGTTGAACATGATGTCGCCGAAGCGGTAGCGCCAGCGGGTCGGCGGCGGCTCGGTCAGCTCGACCAGCTCGGCGCCGCAGACGTCGCGGTAGAAGGCGTTGGAGCGCGCCCAGTCCGACACCGCGATGACGACGTGGTCCAGGGTGATGCCGTCGCCGGCGCTCATGTCAGCCAGCGGTCGTAGGGAAGCGTCGCCCCGGCGACCGCCAGCTCCGGCGGCGAGAAGCCGGGCACGCGCGCGAGCGTCGCCACCTCGACGTCGCCCAGCCGCGCGATGGTGTCGCGGTTGGACCGCTGCATCGCCGTGGGCTCCTCGGGCCAGGGCGTGATCACGACGGCGCGGACGTCGAGCCCGGCCCCGCGGGCCGACTCGAGGGTCAGCAGCGTGTGGTTGATCGTCCCCAGCCCGGGGCGGGCGACGACCACGACGCCCAGCCCCAGCGCGGCGGCCAGGTCGCGCACGAGGTACCCATCGCTGGTCAAGGGCACCAACAACCCGCCGACGCCCTCGGCGATCAGCACGCGCCCCTCGCCGGTGCGCCGCGCCCGCTGCACCAGCGCCTCGGGCTCGATCGTCACGCCCGCCAGCTCGGCCGCCAGATGCGGCGACAGCGGCGGCCCGAAGCGCAGCGGCGCGACCTCCTCCGGCGCCATGCCCGCGCACGCCGCCAGCAGCTCGTGGTCGGGCAGCTTGCCCGACGGGTCGGGCGGCTCGTCGATCCCGGTCACCACCGGCTTGAACGCGCCCACCGCGATCCCGCCGGCGGCCAGCGCGGCGGTCAGCGCCGCGGCGACGACGCTCTTGCCGACCTCCGTGTCGGTCCCCGTGACGAACAGGCCGCGCAGCATGAGGTCAGCCGCGGGCGCGCCCTCAGGCGGCGGCCGCCGCCGTCGCGTCCTCGCCCGCCGCGGCGACCGGCGC
>JAOPZD010000252.1 GCA_025964295.1 Conexibacter sp. | reverse complement strand
CCAAGAGACCGCGGCGGCGCTGCGATGCGGTGGGCGCAGCCTCGGCGGTCGGCGGCTCCGTGGCGGCGGGCTCCTCCGCGACGACGATGGGCTCCTCCGCGACGGCGGGCGGTGCTTCGGCCGCGGTTGGTGCCTCCGCGGCCGGCTCCTCCTCGGCGTCCCGCTCCTCCTCGACGGGCGCCTCCGCGACGACCGGCGGCGGTGCCTCGGCCTCCCGGTCCTCCACCACCGCCTCGTCCGCCACGACCTCCGCGTCGGTGATGTACGGGTCCGCCGCGACCGCCTCCGCCGTGATCGTCACCTTCGTCCCCCAGCCCGAGGGCTCGAGCTCCACCGTGCCGCGTGCGCGGTCGCCCTCCCAGACGACGGTGGTCTCGGCCTCGAGACGGGTGATGCGGATGTCGCCGAACTCGCCGAGGTGGCGCGCCAGCGTGCTGACGTCGCTGATCTCGGCCCACAGCTCGGGCGGGGACTTCACGAGGGTGCGCTGCGCTCGGGGCTCGGACATCGGGTCGGTGTTCGCCCCGCCCGGCGGCGATCCCTTCCGCTCGCCGCGGCTGCAAGCGATGTCCCGGCGGCCCTACCTCCCCAGAAGTCGAGTGTGGTTCGCCGATCACCGAAGGTACGGACAGCCCCCCTTCACGCCATGTTCACGCCGACGTAGCGTCCGCCCCGCATGACCTCGCGGTGGGGGGCGAGGGCCGGTCCAGCAGTCCTAGCCTCTGTTCTCTGCCAGTTGGGAGTTGCCGTGCACCGCAGCATCAAGGTCGCGTCCGCGATCGCGCTCTGCAGCCTCGCCGTACCGGGCATCGCCTCCGCCGCGACGAAGACCGTCGTCGCCGGGCCGCCCACGGCCAAGACGCCCAAGGGCGTCCCGAAGGACGCCGACGTCGCGCAGTTCTTCCCGTCGGCCGTCAAGGCGCACGTGGGCGACACCCTCACGTTCAAGATCGCCGGCTTCCACGCGATCAACTTCCCGAAGAAGGGCGGCGCCGCCCCGGCACTGGCCATCCCGGGGACCGGCACGGTCACCGGCGCCAACGACGCCGCCGGCGCGCCGTTCTGGTTCAACGGCCAGAAGTCGTTCGTCTTCAACCCCGCCGTCGCGTTCGGCACCAAGAGCGGGGGCGCCTACGACGGGTCGGCCCCGGTCAACTCCGGCGCGCCGCTGGCCGACGGTCCGCCCAAGCCCTGGAAGGTCAAGCTGACCAAGGCCGGCTCCTTCACCTACTACTGCCCGATCCACCCGGGGATGAAGGGCAAGGTCACCGTCGTGGCCAAGTCCAAGCCGGTGCCCAGCGTCAAGGCCGACGCCAAGGCCGCCGCCGCCCAGCTGGCCAAGGCGATCGTCAACATCAAGAAGCTCGACAAGGCCGCGCCGCCCGCGGGCGACACGATCACCACCGGGCCGGACCTGTCGACCGGCGAGACGCTGTACCGGTTCACGCCGGCGAGCAAGGCCGTGAAGGTCGGCGCTCCCGTGACGCTGGAGATGACCAGCGGCACGCCGGAGATCCACACGTTCACGTTCGCCAAGGACATCAACTCGCTCAAGGGCCTGGCCGCGGGCTTCATCGCCCCGGTCCCGGGCACCGCCACGACCGGGCCGCCGACGCTGGGCTTCGCCCCGCAGGCGCTGTACCCCAGCGACGCGCCGCTGCCGGCCTACAACGGCACCCAGCACGGCGACGGGTTCCTCAACACGGGGCTCCTGGACGGCGACGCCAAGTCGCCGCAGCCGCAGAAGGCCACGGTGAGCTTCTCGGCCCCCGGGACCTACCAGTTCATCTGCCTGGTGCACCCCGAGATGAAGGGCCAGGTCGTCGTCACCCCATGATCCAGCGCCGCACCCTCGTGGGGTCCGCGCTCGTCGCCGCCATGGCGACGGGCGCGGTGGCGCTGCCGGCCCTCGCGCCGGCCGCGTCCTCCACGAAGCACCACCACAAGGCCACGGGCAAGACCCGGGAGATCGGCGTGCAGTCCGACTTCTATGACCCGGGCAAGATGACGGTCCACATCGGCGACAAGGTCAAGTGGGTCTGGCATCCGAGCGGCTTCGCGCTGCACGACGTCTACGTCGACTCGGGCCCGACGAAGTTCAACTCCCCCACGCAGGCCGCCGGCACGTTCGCCTACACCTTCAAGAAGGCCGGCACCTATCAGCTGTACTGCACGCAGCACCAGGAGGACATGACGATGACGCTCGTCGTCAAGAAGGCGCCCAAGTGAGCCTCTCCCGCCGCGACCTCCTGTGCCGCCTGGGCACGGGGTCGGTGGCGATCGCGGCGGGCGGGGCGGCGACGGGCACGGCCACCGCGCGGGCGCCCAGGGCGCGGGCCGCGCAGGCCCCGTCGGCCGGGCCGACCGTCCGCGAGTACTGGGTCGCCGCGCGCAACGTGCGCTGGTCGATCGTGCCGACCGGCCACGACGCCTGGAAGAACCGCAGGATCAAGAACGTCGCCTACGACGCGCTGGCCTACGTCGCCTGCACGCCGAACTGGGAGCAGCCGCTGCCGCCGGGCGGCGTCGGCGACAACGCCGGCATCCCCGGCCCCGTCCTGCGCGCCTACCCGGGCGACACGCTGCGGATCCACTTCCGCAACGAGGACAAGAAGTACAACATGCCCCACACGATGCACCCGCACGGCGTGCACTACGCGCCCGACCACGACGGCACGTACATGGGGGTCTACTCGCGGGCCTCGGGCGCCGTCGGCGTCGGCCAGACGTGGACCTACGAGTGGACGCCCGGCGAGGACTCGATCGGCGTCTGGCCCTACCACGACCACGGGCCGATGGAGATGATGTCCACCAGCCTGGGGCTCTTCGGCGCGATCGTCATCCGCCCGCGCGACGAGCCGCCGCCGGACGTCGAGCACACGATCTGGTTCCACATGCTCATGCCCGCCGACATCAAGGCGCGCAAGGCCTTCAGCGCCATCAACGGCCGCGCCTACGCGGGCAACACGCCGACGCCGACCGCGCGCGTCGGCCAGGACGTCGCGTTCAACGTGCTGACGCTCGGCAGCGAGCTGCACACCTTCCACGTCCACGGCCACCGCTGGAAGGACGCGGCGGGCGCCGACGTCGACGCGCCGAGCCTCGATCCCTCCCAAGGGCTGCGGATCCGCTTCAGGGAGCAGGACCCGGGCCGCTGGCTCTACCACTGCCACGTGATGACCCACATGGAGCAGGGGATGGTCGGCTACTACCTCGTCTCGCCCTAGGCGCCCTGGGCGAACGCTGATCGATCTCTGAAATAGAGCAGTTCTGACGTAGCCCCGGCGGCGGGATGCGCATTAGGTTGGCGCGCATGGCGGACGGGCCGCACCCCGACTTGGACGTCTTCTCCACCGGCTGGATGCGGATCCTGCCCGAGCCCGCGTTCCGGGCGCTGTCGGCGCTGCTGTGGCTGCGGGCCAACCCCACCGCCGGCGACCTCGACGAGCTCGCCGCCGAGGGCCTGCTGTGCCTCGGCGACCTCGGCGGGCTGGACGTCCGCTTCCGCCCCGACGGGCGGATGGAGCGCGCCGAGGACGAGGCGCTGTGGACGGCGCGCTGGCGCCGCTTCCGGGCCTTCGCGCTGGCCCGCGGCCTGCCGATGGACACGCCGCGCGACGCCATCGCCCTGCTGCGGGCGATCGGCCTCGTGGAGCGCGTCGAGCGCGACGACGGCGTCTTCTGGCGCTCGGTGGCGCCCGTCCCGCTGGCCGAGGACGTGCTCGAGCTGACCGCGCAGGAGCGCGAGCGCGAGGCGCAGCTGCGCTGGCTGCACGCCTTCGCGGCCGCCGAGCAGCGCATCACCACGTGGCTGGCCGGGCGGCGCGACGCCGCCGCGCCGGCGACGACGACCACGATCCGGACGACCCTCCAGCGGCTCGCGGCCCAGCTCGGCCTCGATGTCGACGACGCGCGCTTCGGCCTGGCCAACCTCGCCGCGGAGGCGGGCGACGTCGCCTGCGAGCCCCACCCCGAGGACGCGCTGCCCGGGCAGACGATCGCCATCGTCGTCGACTGGCGGATCTTCGCCGTCCAGCGCGCCGCCTTCGTCGTCCAGGACTAGGGCTTGACCGTCATGAAGAAGATCGCGATGAGGACCAGCGCGCAGGTCGCCAGGCCGGCGATCGCGACGCGGCGAAAGAGCGCGTCGTACTCGGCCGACAGCGCGCCGTCGCCGGCGAGGTCGCGGCGCGCCAGCTCGCCGAGCCTGCGATCGCTGGGCGCGAAGAACATGCCGGCCAGGCCGCCGATGACGAGCAGGATCACCAGCGGGACCGAGACCCAGGACTTCGACCACGCGTCGGCGTCGCTGGCCAGGTAGATCCCGCAGATCAGCACGAGCGCCATCGCCGGCGAGATCACCAGCCGCCCGAGCCGGCCGCTGAGCTCGTGGATCACCGGCATGGCCTGCGGGTGGTTCCTGCGCGCCCACGGCATGAACGCGGGGTAGGCGAAGATGGTGCCGAAGGCGACGACGACGGCCATGATGTGGACCGACAGCACCACGCTGTAGAACGTGATCGCGAGCATGGGCGGACCCTAGATGATGGGCTCGCCGACCGCGCCACGCGCGTAGAGGCGCTCGAACGCCGCGAGCACGCCCGCGTCGAACTGGCGGCCGACCAGCGCGCGGCACTCGGCCAGCGCGTCGCCGGCGTCCTTGGCCTCCTTGTACGGGCGCTCGCTGGTCATGACGTCCCAGACGTCGGCGAAGGCGAGGATCCGGCCGCCCTCGCTGATCTCCGCGCCGGTCAGCCCCGCCGGGTAGCCGCCACCGTCGGGGCGCTCGTGGTGCTGGGCGATCCACGCGGCCTGCTCGGCGTTGAGCGCCTCGGCGGCGATCCGCGCCCCGGTCGGCGCATGGCGCTTGACCTGCTCGTACTCGGCCGCCGTCAGCGCGCCGGGCTTGCCCAGCAGGTGGTCGTCGATGACGACCTTGCCGACGTCGTGGACCAGCGCGGCGTCGCGCAGCAGCGCGCGGCGGTCCTCCGGCCACCCGAGCTCGGCCGCCAGCCGGACCGCGAGGCCGGCGACGCGCTCGGAGTGCTGGTGGGTCGAGGCGTCCTTGAGGTCGATCAGCCGCGCGAGCACGCGGACCGCGCCCAGCGCGGGGC
>JAOPZD010000203.1 GCA_025964295.1 Conexibacter sp. | reverse complement strand
ATGTCCGCAAGGCCAAGAAGGGCTTCGGCCTGAACGCCGCCACCGGCGAGATCGTCGACCTCGTGGCTGCCGGCGTCATCGACCCGGCGATGGTCACGCGCTCCGCGCTGCAGAACGCAGCGTCGATCGCGAAGAACATCCTCACCACCGAGGCCATCGTCGCCGAGATCCCCGACAAGGACGGCGCGGGCGGCGGCATGCCCGACATGGGTGGCATGGGCGGCATGATGTAGCCAAGCGCCTTCGCGCTTGTTGTAGGTGTACCGAGGGGCCCGGCGCGGTTTGCGCGCCGGGCCCTTCGTGCGTCTTGGGGTAGAACTGCGCGCGTGATCTTCTACGAGCCGGGCGCGCGCGACACCGAGCTGCTGCCCCACGACCCGTTCAAGGCGCTGATCGCGCCGCGGCCGATCGGCTGGGTGTCGACGCTCGGCGCCGGCGGTGCGGTCAACCTCGCGCCGTACTCGTTCTTCAACGCCGTCTGCGACAAGCCGCCGATGTTGATGTTCTCGAGCTCGGGGATGAAGGACTCCGCCGCCTTCGCGCACGAGACGCGCGAGTTCGTGTGGAACATGCCGACCTCCGCGCTGCGCGACGCGATGAACGCGACCTCCGCGCACCTACCGCGTGGCGAGAGCGAGTTCGCCCACGCGGGGCTGGCGATGGCGCCGTCGCGGCTGGTCGCGGCGCCGCGCGTGGCCGAGAGCCCCTGCTCGCTGGAGTGCCGCGTGACGCAGACGCTCGAGCTCACCGACGTCGACGGGACCGCGACCAACCGCCACCTCGTCATCGGCCAGGTCGTCGGCGTCCACCTCGACGAGCGGTTCATCGACGCGCGGGGCCAGGTCGACACCGCCGCGATGGCGCCGGTCGCCCGCTGCGGCTACACCGATGAGTACGCCGTCGTGGACACCCTGTTTCGGATGGCGCGGCCGAGGTAGCCTCGGCCATCATGAGCCACACGATCAAGAACCTCCGCGAGGTCGACGACATGGCCCCCAAGTTCGGCTTCGACGCCGTCCAGGAGGCCCGCTTCGCGTGGCGCGACCTCGACGCCGAGAAGACCGGCCTCGCGTTCATGCGGGTCAAGCCAGGGCAGCGCCAGGCCTTCGCGCACCGCCACGACGAGGCCGAGGAGATCTACGTGATCATCGGCGGATCGGGCCGGATCAAGCTCGACGACGAGATCCTCGACGTGAGCGCGATGGACGCGATCCGGATCGCGCCAGGCGTGGCCCGGGCGCTGGAGGGTGGGCCGGAGGGCGTCGAGTACCTGGCCTTCGGGCCGCACTACGAGGGGGATGGGGAGATCCTGAAGGACTCGGGGTTCTGGGACTGAGCCCGCCTTTGTCGGTGGTGCTTCGCGCGGGGTGCGGGCGTCGTTCGTCGGCGGGGCTGACGTGACGCTCGCCACCGCGCTCCGCTTCGCGCTTGTGCCGCGGCGCCGCGAGCGTTGAAGGTCGGTATCGCTGGCTCGGTGCCGCGGGCTTCGGTGGCATCGATCTCGCGCTTGGCCGCTCCGCGCGGATGACGACATCACGCACCCCCGCCACGTCCACAGCTCCGGACCACGCGCCCGCCAACGCCAGTGGACGGT
The DNA here is from genome assembly GCA_025964295.1 of Conexibacter sp. Next base: position 2,050 of record JAOPZD010000203.1, on the reverse strand, counting down.
CAGCCCGCTTCACGCCTCGCAGCGTTCGCGCCGCGCGGCGCGGACGTGGGTCGCCAACGGCGTAGGGCGCTAGACGGTCGCGTCGTACATCGCACGCAGGGCGAGTGACGTCATCGTTGGGCCGAGCTGACTCGGTACTGACATCACACTCGACATGTACTCGACCTCCGGTCTGCCTACGAGAAGGTACGAGAAGGTGAACGGTGGGTTGTCGGGGCGCTCCTGGGTGCGCTGCTGCGCGTGCGCCAGGATCTTCTCTGACGCCGCAGCCATCTGCGCCGACTCGCCGGCCGCGACGATGAACAGGTACCGGTCGAGGCCGATCTCGCTCATCGCCACCGTGGGCCCGTATGCACCTCGCGGGACATCCCGGACGCAGCGGATCACGTCGGCCGTCTTACGAATCAGCACGCGCGTTGATTCCCAATCCAGGTCATTGAGCGCCGCCAGCGGCTCCGCATCCTCGAATGATCCCGTTGGGCTGTGGAGCACGTCTGCCGGCCCGTGCCGCATGCCGTCGACGATGCTAAGCGCGATCTCGCGGTCCAGAACGTCGTCACGGTCTTCGCGGATCGTCGGGTCCTCGGCCGCGCGGCCGATGTCGGCGAGCCGGTGCTGCTCCACCAGGGCGACCGCGTAGGCTTCGGAGATCGGTCCGGGCAAGCTGCTCAGGTGGAGCATGAGGTCTGCCAGGTCGAGGGCACTCCCGCCGAGCTCCGCGAGCCGCTGCAGGACACCCTGCGGGAGCGAGGCGAGGACACGCGTCTCGGTCGTGTGGCGAGAATCCACGGGCTCGGGCGTCACCCACGCCATGGCGCCAGGAGCCTTGACCACCGACACGCGCACCAGGTGCTTGACCTCCGCCGCCGTGAGATGAAACGACCGGAACGTGTTCTCACCGACGATCGGTCGGCCCTTCTCCCAGACCCGTGTGACACCGCGCAGCTGCTTCAGGTTGTGCGCTTCGGCCCGCTCGAACGGCCGCGACGTCTCCTGCATGCAGAAGACGAAGGCCGTGTCGCGACACCACCAGACCAAGTCAGCCGGCTCGCCGCGACCTTGCTTGGATCCGGGCCCGCCTTTGGTGAACTCCGCTGGCTCGAAGAGAAAGCCAGCACCCAGCCCGAACTCGAGCATCGTCTTGACGAAGATCTCCTGCGCGCTCTGCACCGCCACGAAGCCTGGCAGCGATGTCGGCGGTTACCGGCGAGTGCGGGCGTGGCGTCGGGCTGACCGGCCGAGGGAGGCCGGCAATCCGTGATGTCGGCGCCGATCGGGAGCCGGAGTGCGGCGTTCGATGCCACGGCGCCCAGCGCCAGCGCTCCGCATCTCCTGTCCAGCCACACAAAGCAGCCACGCAGCACTCCGCCCTGGCGCGAGCACGAGGCGGGAGTGAGGGGGCGACGTCACGGAGTGCCGGACGGCCAACCACGCCGAGGCACCCGCAGCCCGCGACCAGGCGCGCGACCAGAACGGCTAGTCGTGCGAGTGCCCGTGGCCGCCGTGGTCGTCGTGGGAGTGGCCGTGGCCGTGGTCGTCGTCTTCGGCCTCGCCGGCGATGGACTCGAGGAGGGACATGGCGGCGAGCTGGGCGGGGGTGCCGGCGATGGAGCCGTCGGACATCTCCTCGAGCTGGGGTGCGAACGTGACGTGGACGTTCACTTCCTCGCCGCCGGAGTCCTCGAGGACGATGACGGCGCGGCCCGCTCCTTCGGGGATGCCGGTCGCGCCGGAGAGGGCCTCGCGGGCGGCGGAGAGGACCTCGACGGCGAGCTCGCGCCAGTGGTTGGCGGCCTCGACCTGCTCCTCGGGCGCCATGCCCGCCAGGTGGTGCTGGTTGCGGCCGGCCAGGGCCGAGACGCCGGCCTCCACTGCGCGCGTGCCCAGCAGCGCGTCGGCGTCGATGCTCACGGGTCCCTCGTTGGCGGACATGGCCCCATCGTCGCAGATGGACATGAAGAAGGCCCGGCACCGTAGACCGCGCGGGCGCCGCGCAGGCACACGCTCACCAGCGCCCGGGCGCGGCTGCTGTCCAGCGGGCAGAAGCGCG
>JAOPZD010000185.1 GCA_025964295.1 Conexibacter sp. | reverse complement strand
CCGCGCGGGCCGCCGGCGCGGCGGCGACCATGGCCGCGCAGGCCGCGACGAGGGCGGCTCCGGCGAGCCGGCGCGGGGGGGTGCGTGGGGACAGGGCGGACAAGGGCGTTGGAGGAGGAACCCCCGCCGAGCGGGGAAGTTCCACCATGATGACGCGTCGATGATCGTCCGGGAGCATCACCAGCAGTGGATGCGCGCCGCATTGGACGAGGCGCGGGCCGCGATCGCCCACGACGACGTGCCGATCGGCGCCGTCGTGGTGTCCGATGACGGCCGGGTGATCGGCCGCGGGCGCAACGAGCGCGAGCTGCGCGAGGACCCGACCGCGCACGCCGAGGTGCTCGCGCTGCGCGCGGCCGCGGCGGCCCTCGGCTCCTGGCGCGTCCTGGACGCGACGCTGTACGTCACGCTCGAGCCGTGCACGATGTGCGCGGGCGCGATCGTCCTGTCGCGCATCCCGCGGGTCGTCTACGCGACGACCGACCCGAAGGCCGGCGCGGCGGGCAGCGTCCTCGACGTCCTGGCCGACGCCCGCCTCAACCACCGCCCCGAGGTCATCGGCGGCATCCTCGCCGACGAGGCCGCCGACCTCCTGCGGTCGTTCTTCAGGGCGCGCCGGTAGGCTTCCCGCTCCGCTGGACCCTGGAGGGGTGCCGGAGTGGTTGAACGGGGCGGTCTCGAAAACCGTTGTACGGCTTCGTCGTACCGAGGGTTCGAATCCCTCCCCCTCCGCTGGTGAACGACGAAGGGCGCCTTTCGGCGCCCTTCGCGTCTTCCTGCAGGTGCCGAGCTGCGGACTACGTCGCGGCCGCCGACTGCTTCGCCTTGGCCGCCGTCTTCTTGACGCTGCCCTTGCCGTTCTTGCCGACGACGCGGAAGGCGCCGCGCATGAACGGGTGGATGCGGCAGAAGTAGGTGTAGGTGCCGGCCGACAGGGACCTGGGCGTCTTCCAGGTGTTGCGGTTGGCGGCGGGCGTGAACTTGCCGCCGAAGCCGGCGATCGGCAGGTCGGGGCCGTAGCCGAGCTCGCCGGAGTCGAACGAGACGTTGCCGTTGGCCAGCGGGTAGGCGATGCCCGTCGTGCGGTCACAGGGCGCCTTGCACGCGGTGATCGTGTGGTAGGCCGAGGCCTGCGGCGTCATGCCCCGCGTGGCGTCCAGGTTGGTGAACGTCAGCGACTGGCCGGCGCGGACGACCGGCGGGCGGCCGACGGAGCCGGGCGCGCTGAGGTCGCCCTGGCCGTAGACGTAGCCCTTGATGTCGACGTTGGTCGGCCGCGAGCCGTCGAGCATGTCGCGGGCGTCGGGCAGGCCGGCGTCCGGCTCGCCGCCGTGGTTGTCGTTCTCCTTGAGGTGCCCGTGGGTCACCAGGCCGCGCGTGTCGATCGGCTGGGTGAACGGGTCCTTGGAGCCGCCGACGATGCCGTCGGCGTAGAAGACCACCATGATCCCCATCGACTCATACCACGAGGCCTTGCGCGTGTCGTAGGTGACGGTCGTGTTGAGCCGGTCACCCGCGTGCAGGGCGACGCGCCAGTCCGGCTTGGTGCCGGTCAGCGAGACGTCCCACGACACCGCCCCCGCCGGCTCGTAGTACTTGGCCTCGGAGCGGAACAGCTCCTTGGTCGCCCCGCTGCGCGTGGCGGTCAAGTCGGTGTACAACCCGCCGGGATGCAGGTGGCCGGCGGTCGAGATCAAGGTCATGTCCTTGGGCACGTTCCACTGGTGGGCGACGCCGATGTCCTTCTTCTGGGCGGCGCTGGCCTGCGTCGGGAAGGTGAACTTGCCCTTGGTCCCGCTGCCCTTGAGCGCGTCGAAGACCGGGTAGGGCTTGATGCCCGCGACGTCCATCCACAGCGGCTTGACCTCGGTGATGCCGGCCGCCGCGGGCGCGCTGTCGGGCACGAAGTCGATCGTGTACTTGATGTACACCGAGTCGGCGTTCGGCGTCAGGTTGTGGATCATGTAGTTCATGATCCAGCCGTCGCTCGGGTTGTAGTGGTAGCCGAAGCCCTGCGGCTGCTGGAAGATCGTCTTCTCCTCGCCGGCCGCGAACGTCGGATACAGCGTGTTGTCGCGGGCGACGAGCCAGACGCCGTGGTGCAGGTGGATGACGTCGACGCGCGGGGTGTCGTGCCCGCCGGTCTTGTTGACCTTGGCGTAGACGAGGTCCGGCTGGAAGCGCGTGATGAAGCCCGGGACCTGCGGCTTCTGCGTGTTGGGCTGGGCCTCGATCGTGTTCTGGCCGGGCGCGATCTTGATCGGGCCGTAGAGGTAGGTCATGCGCTGCATGCCCGGGTAGCTGGCCTCCGGCACCGTGTCGACGGCGGAGATGCGCGCGCCGGGCAGCGGGGTCGCGGCCGAGGCGGACGTGGTCGCGACGGCGCACGCGGCGACGAGGGCGAGCAGGCCGGCCAGCGCGGTCAGGGCGCGGGTCGGGAAGGCGGACGTTCGGGACGGCATGGGACTGGGACGGGTCCTTGGGGCAGCCGGTCGCGTTGACCGGGCGGTCAGCAATGCGGGGCGAGGGTAACCGGTTGTTGACCGCGCGGTCAACTGCGCGTACGGTCGTGCACCGGTGACGACGCCCAAGGCCACCCGACTTCCGCCCGACGAACGCCGCGAGCAGCTCGTCGCGCTCGGCCTCGAGCTGCTCGGCCGCACGCCGCCCGACCAGGTCTCGATCGAGGCCATCGCCCGTGCGGCCGGCATCTCCAAGGGCCTCCTCTACCACTACTTCCCGACCAAGAGCGACTTCGTCGTCGCCGTCCTGCGCCAGTCGCGCGACGAGCTCGAGCGCCGGATGGCGCCCGACCTCTCGGTCGAGATGACCGCGGGCGAGCGCCTCGACGCGAGCATCGACGCGTTCCTCGGCTACGTCCAGGAGCACGCCGCCGGCTTCCTGGCCGTCACGCACGCGCGCGCGGGGGACGACCCGGCGATCCGGACGGTCCTCGAGCAGCAGCGCGCCGATCGCGTCGACACGATGGTCGACTTCGCCGCCGCGCTCGCGGGCGCGCCGCGCGAGGAGCTGGCGTCGCCGGCGCTGGCCGTCGTCCTCGAGGGCTGGCTGTTCTTCTGCGACGGCGTGGTGTCCGGCTGGCTGGCCCGCGGCGAGGGCGAGCTGTCGCGCGCCGAGGTCCTGCATCTGCTGCGCGAGAACCTGCTGGCCTCGCTGGGCTCGGTCGCCGGGACCGACCCGCGGCCGGCCGCGACGCGCCTGGCGCAGGCC
>JAOPZD010000640.1 GCA_025964295.1 Conexibacter sp. | reverse complement strand
GGTACTGGCCGACCAGGCCGAGGATCGAGACGGCGAGCAGCAGCGCCGGGAACAGCGACATCAGCGCGTAGTAGGTCAGCGCCGCCGCGTGATGGGTCATCTGGTCGTCATAGAACGACCGGCCCGTGCGCAGCAGAACCGCTGGTGTCGCGCGCAGCTTTCGCGTCGCGCTCATCTAGCGGTCGGCGCCCTCGCTGGCGTGGCGGGGTCTCGGAGCTCCGCCGTGCCAGTCAAGGCAGAGAATGGTCGCGTCGTCGCGCAGCGTTCCACCGCACGCCTCAACCACGCACCTGGTCAGGCCCTGCACCGCTTCGCGTGGGTGCAGGTGCCGGCTGGCGGTCAGGATCGACATGGCGTCGACGGCTGCGGCGTTGCGTTCGAGCATCCCGTCGGTGAGGAAGACGATCCGGTCGCCCGCTCGCAGCTCGAGCTCCTGGACGCGGTAGGCCCCGGACGGCGATGTGGAGAACGGCAAGTCTGAGTTCAGGGCCACCTGCTCGGCGCGACCGTCGCGGACGCGGATAGGGGCGGGGTGTCCGGCGTTGACGATGCGCGCGGTTCCCGAGCGAAGATCGATGCGGACAAGTTGTCCCGTGACGAACTCCTCGTCACCGGCGTAACTCGTCAGGGCCTCGTTGGCGAAACTCGCCTGGTCGGCCAGGCCGACCCCGCGGCGCCGGGCGTTGCGCAACGCGCCGACCAGGACGGTCGCCAGCAGCGCCGCGTTGAGCGTGTGGCCCATCGCGTCGGTCATCGACAGGTGCAGGGTGTCGCGCTCGACGCTGAAGTCGAACGTGTCACCACCGACGTCACCGGCCGGCTCCAGCCACCCCGCGAGCGTGAACTGCCCCGCCTCCAAGGTGTAGGAGCTGGGCAGCAGCCGGTGCTGGATCTCGGCCTCCAGCGACAGCGGCAGCGAGCGCTGCCCCCACTCATACAGGTCGGTGAAGCGACGGTTGGCGATCACGATGTAGGCCAACGCGTGCGCGGCGAGCGCGACACTGGCCACGGCGTGCTCGTCGGGCACCGCATCGAGCGTCAGCTCCAGGACGCCGACCGCCTCGCCGCGACTGGTCACCGGCGCGAACAGGCGGCTACTGCCGTCCTCGGTGACGACCTGGACCTCCTGCTCGGCCAGTGCGCGTCCGTGGGGCGTCCCGCTCAACGGCACGCTGACGCTGCGCTCGCGCCCCGGGGCCGCGTCGGTCGCGCCGCGGGCGAGATGGCTCAGGCGGATCAGCGACCGGCCGCTGTAATCCGCGATGAGGAAGCTGACGTCACGCGCGCCGAGCGCCTCGCCCAGCGCCTCGCCGACCACCTCTGCCGCCGCGACCGGCGGCGCGGCCTCCACCGCTTCCAGCAGGACGTTCAGGTTCAAGGGAGAACGCCGCCGATCGGTCACCGCCGCAGTGTGGCCGATGTCGAGGACCTCTGCGTGAGAGCGCACGCCGCAGGCGCGCTGAAGCGCTGTAGCCGCGCCGCCCGCTCACGCCTATGCGACGCGGGGCACGTAGACATGGCCGACCCGCCAGGCAGCCAACGCCGGCCTGTCGATGATCGAGCTGGCCATCGCCTTCGTGGTCAACCGTCCCGGGGTGACGTCGGCGATCATCGGCCCGCGCACCAGGGAGGAGCTCGACAGCCAGCTGCCCGCCGCCGACGTCGTCCTGACACCCGAGATCCTGGACCGCATCGACGCGAGCTCGAGGTCCCGGAGATCGTCGCGCCCGGCGTCACCCTCAACCCGCCGACAACAGCTACGGCGAGCAGGTCCTCGCACCTGAGCTGCGCCGTCGCTGACCTCTGAGGCGGTGGATCGCTCGGCCGTCCACGAGGCCAGGAACGCCAGTGCGTCGTGCGCTGGCGTTCCGGGTGCGGCGCTCATGACCGAGAGGCTCTGCTCGTCGTCGGCGACGCTGACGAAGTTCTCCCAGTCGAGGGTGATGTCGCCGGCGACGGAATGGCGGATCGTCTTGACGCCGCTGCCGGCGGCGGTGACCTGGTGGGAGGCCACCAGCGGCGGAAGTCCTCGTCCTGGATGGAGAGGTCGCCGATGCGCGTCGACAGCGCTGGGTCGTCGAGGTGGCGGGTGGTCTGCATCCACAGGGTCGCGACGCAGGAGCGTGCGGTGCTTTCCCAGTCGGCGGCGTAGGCCCGGCGGATGTCGGGGTGGGTGAACCAGGCGCGCCCAGTTGCGCTCGGCCTCGGGGATCACCGAGAAGTCGGTGAAGAGCGCGGCGGCCATCGGGTTCAGGCCAGGAGATCCATCCGTCGGCCGAGGATGAGGGCCGGGCTGTCGGTCACCTGGTCGAGGAGCCGTCGCAGCAGCGGCCGGACCTGCTGGCCCTTGCGGCGACGAGGTCGTACGGGCGCGATGCCGGCCAGGGTGCGCAGGTAGGCGCGCTGGTCGTCGTCGAGGCGCAGCGCTTGCGCGACGGCGGCGAGGACCGATGCGGTGGCGTGGATGCGGCCTTGCTCGATGCGGGTGTAGTAGATGACTCTGGCTCTTCTCCAGGCCTTCGGCGCGTGCGACCGTGATGTCCATGAGCACGAACCAACAGCAGGTCTGGATGATCACCGGCGCCGGGCGCGGCCTGGGCGTCGATCTCGCCAAGTCCGCGATGGAGGCCGGCCACGCGGTGGTCGCGACCGGGCGCAACCCTGACGCCGTGGCGCAAGCCCTCGGCGAGCACGACGACCTGCTCGTCGTCGCGCTGGACGTCACCAGCGCCGATGCGGCGGCGGCTGCCGTGTCGGCGACGGTCGAGCGCTTCGGCCGCCTCGACGTCCTGGTCAACAACGCCGGCAACTTCTACGCCGGGTTCTTCGAGGAGCTGTCCCCCGACCAGGTCGAGCAGCAGGTCGCGACGGTCCTGTTCGGCACGATGACCGTCACGCGCGCGGCGCTTCCGGTCATGCGCGCTCAGCGGTCGGGCCAGGTCATCGCGATCTCTTCGGTCGCCGGCCTCGTCGGCCAGTCCTGGTGCTCGGCCTACGCGGCCGCGAAGTTCGGGGTCGAGGGCTTCATCGAGTCGCTGGCCACCGAGGTGGGGCAGTTCGGCATCACGACCACGATCGTCGAGCCCGGCTTCTTCCGCACCGAGCTGCTGACGCCCGAGTCGATGATCAGCGCGGAGCTCTCGATCGAGGACTACGCCGAGCAGACCAAGGAGACCGACGCGGGCTGGCGCGGGATGAGCGGCCAGCAGGGCGGCGACCCGGCCAAGCTCGCCAAGGCCCTGGTCGGGCTCGCGGGCTCCGAGCAGCCGCCCCCGCGCTGGGTCGCCGGTGGCGACGCCGTCGAGGCCGCCGAGGGCAAGGCCAAGACGCTCCTCGCTCAAGTCGACGCGCACCGTGAGCTCTCCAGCTCGCTGAGCTACGACGGCCAGGCCGCGTAGTGACCGTTGCTCAGGCAGATCGGCGGTCGTCTACCCGCAGACCGAACTTCACGGAGACCCGGCCGCCGTTCGGCAGCTCGGGATCGCGGTCGAAGAGCTCGGCTTCAACTACCTGCCGTGGGCGTCGTCGAGCGCGCCGCGCCGACCCTGCTGTCCTTGATCTCAGGCTCGGGCTGACGAGCAAGGGGTCGAGGCGCTCATCGAGCCGGACGCGTGCGGCCGACCTGCGGCACTGGTCGCATGGAGCCGCTCGCCGTCGCGGCGGCGCTACGCGACATCGCGGACGCGCGGCGGACGGTCCGGCCGCACGCCGGAGGAGCAGCATGATCGCCACCGACGCCGGCGAGAAGGCCATCAGCATCCGCCAGCTCGCAAGCGCATCAGCGCGCTGATCGCGAAGGTCGAGCAGACCGGCAGGCGCTGCTCATCCCCGGCGAGGGGCTGCCGGTGGCCCGCCTCGTCCCGCTGTCGTAACCGGTCGACGAGGGTCCGGACCCGCGCCAGCTGCCGGACGCGACGCGGCGTCGCAGGTTGTCCGGGATCGCCTCCGCGAACGCGAAGAGCGCCGCGTCGTCGAAGCCGCCGGCAGGCGTCCGGACGAACGTGCCCTCGTAGGGCCACAGTTGATGGACGACGGTCGACGGGCGGCGCGCCGACGCGCCGACCATCGACGAGCCCGTCGATCGTGGTGGCGAAGACCTGGAACACGACCGGGCCGAAGCCGACGGTCGCGCCGTGGATGTCGCGCACACCCAGCTCGGTCACCTGCGTAATGTCGACGTCGAGGCCGTAGAGGTGCGTGAAGCCTGGCATGTCTCCGCCGTAGGTCGCCATCCAGATGCGCATGCTCAACGGCGGCTGGCCGTGCGCATAGAGGTGGTCGTAGATTGTCTGCGGAATCCTCCTGGAAGCGTGCCCGCGGAATGCAGTAGTCGACGGCTTGATCAGCTCAGGCTGCGCCGGTGCCGTCCAGGGTTGTCACCTCGCCCACGGTCACGAGATGGGCGTCCAGGTCGCGGTCCTGATCGCGAGCGAGTCGGTCGACCGCGTCGATCAACCACTCTGCGACGCCCTGTTGGGCCAGCGTCCCGGCAGCGTCCGTCATCGACGGCAGGCTAACGGCGTCGTCGGCGCCCTGTCAGCATTTCTGCGTAACACGGGCAGGGATACAGACCGACATCGGCAGGGCGCGGCGCCGCTGCCGCCGCGTGTACCGTTGTGGCATGGCCCGAGTTTCGGCCAAAGCGGGGGATTTGCTGTTCTCGGCAGCGGAGCCCCGAACGACGGAAGGCCCCGCTATGCAGGGCCTTCCAGGATGGGCACGGCTGGTTTCGAACCAGCGACCTCTCGCGTGTGAAGCGAGCGCTCTCCCACTGAGCTACGCGCCCTCAGGGGCCAGCGAGTCTAGCGCGCGACCGCCACGTCAGGCCTTCTGACGATC
>JAOPZD010000122.1 GCA_025964295.1 Conexibacter sp. | reverse complement strand
AGCCCGTCGAGCGCTGCGCGCGGGCGCGCCGGGCGGCGCGCAGCTCGCGGCGCAGGTGGCGGTGATGGCGGGTCAGCATCGTGATCGACCAGCCGCGCACGGTGCGGCGGTAGCCGTGGCGCAGGCGCTCGCCGTTGAGGCGCGCGACCCTGCGCGCCAGGCGCACGTCCCTTGTGACCAAAGGGGTCTTGGCGACGCGGACCAGCGGGGCGATGCCCTGTCCGGCGCCGAGGAGGTCGGCCGTGACGGGGGTCGCGGCGCCGGCAGGGGCGGCCGAGACGGCGAGCGCGCCGCCGGCGAGGGTGAGTCCGGTGAGCATGTGAGATCGCATGGGATCCCTCCTTCGGGCGGCGACCACGGAACGCCGGGAGGCGCACGCGCGTTGAGCCGCTTCGGGGCAACTGCGAAGGCCGGTCCGGGGGCGCGTCCGTGTGACGGGAGTGCGGCGCCCTGCGCAGAACCGGCGCCAAGACGGTAGCGAGATCGTTCGCGCGCCTTGGGCGGCGGACCGTCTCGCCTAGGATGCGGGGCATGAAGGTCACCCTCCCGGACGGCAAGGAGCTCGAGCTCGCCGACGGCGCCACCGGCGCCGACGCGGCGGCATCGATCGGACCGGGGCTCGCCAAGGCGGCCCTGGCGGTCAAGGTCGACGGGACGACCCAGGACCTCACCCGCCCGCTGCCCGACGGCGCGGTGCTGGAGATCGTCACCGACCGCTCCGGCGACGACGCGCTGGAGCTCATCCGCCACGACACGGCCCACGTGCTGGCGGCCGCGATGCTCGAGCTCTACCCGGGCGTGAAGATCTCGATCGGCCCGGCCATCGAGAACGGGTTCTACTACGACTTCGACTTCCCGGAGGGGACCCAGTTCTCCGACGCGGACTTCGAGCGCGTCGAGGCCAGGATGAAGGAGCACGTCGCGGCCGACGAGGCGTTCGTGCGCGAGGTGGTGTCGGTCGACGACGCGCTGGCGCGCTTCCGCGCCGAGGGCCAGGACTACAAGGTCGAGCTGATCGAGGACCTCGTCAAGAACGAGGGCGTCGACACGGTCTCGCTCTACACCAACGGGCCGTTCACCGACCTGTGCCGCGGCCCGCACGCGCCGACGACCAAGCGCATCGGCGCCTTCAAGCTGCAGTCGGTGGCGGGCGCCTACTGGCGCGGCGACTCGGACCGCCAGATGCTCACGCGCGTCTACGGCACGGCGTTCTTCAAGCAGAAGGAGCTCGACGCCCACCTGCACATGCTCGAGGAGGCGCGGGCGCGCGACCACCGGCGCCTGGGCAAGGACCTCGGCCTGTTCACCTTCTCGGAGCTCTCGCCCGGCATGCCGCTGTGGCAGCCGCCGGGCATGGCGATCTGGAACCAGCTGACCGACCTGTGGCGCGCGGAGAACCGGCGGCGCGGCTACGACGAGGTCAAGACGCCGATCCTGTGGGACGTCGAGCTGTTCAAGGCCAGCGGCCACTGGCAGAACTACCGCGACAACATGTACTTCACGGACATCGAGGGCCGGCCCATGGGGCTCAAGCCCATGAACTGCCCGGGCCACGTCCAGCTGTTCAAGGACGTGCGGCGCTCCTACCGCGAGCTGCCGATCCGCTTCAGCGAGCAGGGCCTCGTCCATCGCCACGAGCCGTCCGGGACGCTGCACGGGCTGATGCGCGTGCGCCACATCACCCAGGACGACGCCCACATCTTCTGCACCGAGGAGCAGATCGAGGACGAGGTCGTCGGCTGCCTGGACTTCGGGTTCGACATCTACCAGCTGTTCGGCTTCGAGCCCAAGCTCGAGCTGTCGACGCGGCCGGCCAAGCGCCTGGGCGCCGACGAGGTGTGGGACCACGCCGAGGCGGCGCTGGAGAACGCCTTGAAGCGCCAGGGCCTCGACTACGAGATCAACCCGGGCGACGGCGCGTTCTACGGCCCGAAGATCGACCTGCACATGCGCGACTCGCTGGGCCGCTCCTGGCAGCTGGGCACCGTCCAGCTCGACTACCAGATGCCCGAGCGCCTGGACGCGACCTACATCGGCGCCGACAACTCCGAGCACCGCCCGGTGATGATCCATCGCGCGCTGCTGGGCTCCTTCGAGCGCTTCATCGGCATCCTCATCGAGCACTACGCCGGCGAGTTCCCGCTGTGGCTGACGCCGACCCAGGCGACGATCCTGACCGTCGCCGACCGCCACGACGACGTCGCCCACGACATCGCCGCCACGCTGCGCGACGCCGGCCTGCGCGTCAAGGTCGACGACCGCACCGAGTCCGTCGGCCGCAAGATCCGCGACGCCGAGCTCTCCAAGGTCCCCTACATGCTCGTCGTCGGCGACCGCGAGGCCGAGTCCGGCTCCGTGACCGTCCGCCGCCACAAGCGCGGCGAGCTGGGCACGGAGGCCGTCGAGGACTTCATCGCCCGCATCGCCGACGAGGTCGCCGCGGAGCGCTCGGGCGCGGTGCCGGTCGAGGCGGCGGCGGGCGAGATCTAGCCGCCGCGGCAGCCGCGCCGCAGGCG
>JAOPZD010000093.1 GCA_025964295.1 Conexibacter sp. | reverse complement strand
CCGGCCCGGTGCCCGACGGCCTCGACGCGCTCACGCGCGGCTCGCTGGCCCACGTGCTGCTCGAGGATCTCGACTTCGCGCGGCCGCAGGCGCCGAGCGAGGAGGCGGTGCGCGAGGCGGCGCGGCTGATGGAGGCCGAGCTGACCGACGCCGACGTGGCCGACCTCCAGCAGCTCGTCGCCGCGTTCGCCGACAGCTCGCTCGCCCAGCGGCTGGCCGCCGCGCCGGACGTCCGCCGCGAGCACGGCTTCGTCGTCGGGCTCGGCGACGACGCGGCGCCGCTGCTCAACGGCATCGTCGACGTGATCGCCTTCGAGGAGCACGGGGGTGCGCTGGTCGTCGACTACAAGTCCGACGTCGTCGCGCCCGACACCGACCTGGAGGCCTACGTCGAGGCCGACTACGGCGCCCAGCGGCGCATCTACGCGCTCGCCGCCCTCGGCGCCGGCGCGCCCGACGTCGAGGTCGCCCACCTCTTCCTCCACCGGCCGGGCGAGCCCGCGGTCGCCATCTACGACCGCGGCGACGTCCCGCGCCTGCGCGCCGACCTCGACGCGCTCACCACCGGCATCGCCGCCGGTGACTTCACGCCCACCACGCGCCCGCACCGGGCGCTCTGCCTGACCTGCCCCGGGCGCCGCGCGCTCTGCCACCACCCCGAGGAGCTCACGCTCCGCGAGGACCCGGCGCCGGTCGTCTGACGCCGGAAGCCGCTCAGCCCGGCGACGGGCTCAGCGCCGGCGGCCCGCCCCGGCCCGCCATCTCGCCGCGCTCCAGCTCCGCGTTGAGCTCGGCGCCGAACAGGAACGCGCACGCCGACAGCCACAACCACAACAACAACACGATGACCGCGCCCGCGGCGCCGTACGCGGCGCCGTAGCTCGAGAAGTGCCTGATGTAGATCCCGAAGCCGATCGAGGCGATGATCCAGATCACGACGCCCGTGAGCGCGCCGGGGGAGATCCAGCGCAGCCGCCGCGGCTCGATGTCGGGCGCGTAGGTGTAGATCAACGCGTAGGCCACCAACATGCCCACCAGGGCGATCGGCCAGCGCACGATCGACCACACCAGCGACGCGGTCGAGCCCAGCCCGATCGATCCCAGCAGATCCTCCGCGAAGCCGCCGCCGAGGAACACCGCAGACACCACGATCAGCAGCAGCACGACGATCACCAGCGTCATGCCGAGGTCGGTGAGCTTGCGGCCCACGAAGCCGCGATCCTCGTCGGCGCCGTAGACGAGGTTGAGCGCCCGTCCCGCCGCGCCGAACGCGCCCGACGCGCCGTTGAGCGCGACGAGCACCGACACCAGCAGGGCGAGCGAGACCGCGCCGCCGGACGCGCTGACGATCTTGTCCATGACCGCCCGGACCGCGTCCTGCGTCGCCTTGTCGGCGCCCTGGCGGGCGAAGTAGTCGACGGCGTTGCTCACCGTCTGCTCGTCGCCGATGAGGGAGAACAGCGACGTGGCCAGGACGATCGCCGGGAAGAGCGACATCATGGCGTAGTAGGTCAGCGCCGCCGCCACATCGGTCATCGCGTGGCGGCGGAACTGGGAGAACGCGCGCTTCGCCGCGTCGGCGTACGACGCGCGTGTGGTCAATGCCGACTCCGGCGCGGCCCTAGACGCGATTGCGGCCACCCAGCCGCACGCCGTACCCACCCGTGCCGATGCCGCTGATCAGCACGAGGATGGCGGCGACGATGCCGACGATGGCCGGCAGACCCAGAGCCAGGCAGAGCCAGTAGACGAGGGCGGCCAGCAGGATGGCGATGAGAACTCCGATCATGCTCTGAAGCGTTCCCCGCTTCGGCGTCCGCCATTCGGGGCTCGGTGGCGTCTCGGGCCGGCCAACCACGCCGGAACCCGCAGCCGCGGCGCCGACGACTCAGGAAGGCGCCCCGCCCTCGCTGCCCGCCGCCAGCAGCGCATGCCCGTCGGTCACCGCCGACGCCACCGCGACCACGGTCCGGTTGTTGGACCGTGCGTGGCTGCGCAGGCGGTCGAAGGCGGCGCGGTCGTCGAGGCCGTGGCGCTCCATCAGGATCCCCTTGGCCCGTTCGATCAGCGCGCGGCGCTCGAGGGCGGACTCGAGGCGGTCGACCTGCTCGAGCAGGCGCTCGGTCTCGGCGTGGCGGCGCAGGGCGATCTCGATCGCGCTCTGCAGGGCGGCAGGGTCCCCGTCGCGGACAGCGGCGTAGATGCCTCGCTCGGCGGCGCGGCGGGCGAACTCCGCGTCGTCGGAGGCCATCAGCGCGATGATCGGGCCGCCGGCGAAGGCGCTGATCTCCTCCACGAGATCCAGGGCGTGCTCGTCGTCGTTGTGCACGACGACGACCGACAGCTGCGGCTCCTCGCGCGCGACCGCCTCGGTGACCTGGGCGAGATCGACGGCCGTGGCCGTCACGTCGTGGCCGAGCTCACCGAGGATCGCGGCGGTGCGTTCCAGCGCCGCCTGGTCCTCGTCGGCGGCAAGGATGCGAAGGCCGTCCGCTGGCGTGTTCACAGGCCCTATAATAGGTCGGCGACGCAAGGCCGAACACCCCGCCTCGCGTCTGCTCCTCGCGCCCCAGCCCCCGGCGCCGTGCTTCTCCGCCACACAGCACGACGCCCTTGCAGCACGACGCCGCCCGCGCCCAAGAAGAACGTCTTCTCTTCACCCGCCTGTCAGAAGGTCGGGATCCCGTGCTGCGCGCGACGCTGGTCGAGCGCTACCTGCCGCTCGCCCGCCAGCTGGCGCGCCGCTACCAGCGCCCCGAGGAGCCGTTCGACGACCTGATGCAGGTCGCGTCGCTGGGCCTGGTCAAGGCGATCGACCGCTTCGACGCCTCCCGCGAGGTCGCGTTCTCCTCCTACGCGGTCCCGACGATCCTCGGCGAGATCAAGCGCCACTTCCGCGACCGCACCTGGTCGGTGCGCGTGCCGCGCGACCTGCAGGAGATGGCGCTGAAGGCCGAGCGCGCCGTCGGTGAGCTGACGCGCGACAAGCATCGCCAGCCGACCGTCCCCGAGCTGGCCAAGCACCTCGACTGCACCGAGGAGGCGGCGCTGGAGGCCCTGGAGGCCGCGGGCGCCTACCACGCCACGTCGCTGGACACGCCGCGCGGTCCGGAGTCCGAGCCGGGCGACACGCTGGCCGACACCATCGGCGGCGACGACGGCGGCTTCGGCCTCGCCGAGGACCGCGCGACGATCGACCGCCTGATGCGCTCGATCACCCCGCGCGAGCGCGAGGTGCTGCGCCTGCGCTTCGAGCAGGACATGACCCAGGCCGAGATCGGCGAGATCATCGGCGTCTCCCAGATGCAGGTCTCGCGGCTCATCCGCCAGGCGGTGTCGCGGCTGCGGATCGCCGCGCAGACGGCGCCGGGGGCGACCCCGCAGGAGCTGGACCGCCCGCGCTGACGCCGGTCTCGGCCGCCAGCTCGCGCACGAGCCGGTCGCGCAGCAGCGCGAAGCCGATCGACGCCGAGATCGCCGACAGCAGCCGCCGGTTGTCGGCGTCCAGCGGCTCGATCTCGTCGAAGACCATCACCAGGAGCCCGAGGACCTCGCCGGCGACCGCGACCGGCACGCCGACCGCGTGCAGCCCGTCGGGGACGCCGAGCGAGCGCGCGACCGGCTCGTCCAGCCACGCGCCCGCGACGTCGCGCAGCGCGCG
>JAOPZD010000027.1 GCA_025964295.1 Conexibacter sp. | reverse complement strand
TGTCGGAGCCGCAGCCGCCCGCTCCGAGCGCGGCCACGCCGACGGCGCCCATCGTCATCAACCCACCACGCATGCGACCCATGGACGGAAACATATCCGGCTCTGGATCAACCGCGGGTAAGGATTGGTCAGATGACCAGGATCACGGCCCCCACTGGACCGTGCCCTTGTAGATGCGCTGGATGTCGGCGAAGACCGGCTTCTTCTGCCCGAGCATCGTGATCAGGCCCTTCTGGTGGATCGGCGACGCCGGCCACGGGTTGCCGCCCTCCCAGTTGGGCCGCACCGCGAACTCCTCCAGCGTCCACCAGATCGCGCCCGACAGCCACGGCTTGCTCGCGTAGACGCCGTAGTGGTAGTTCGCGAAGTCCTGCTGGAACTGGTAGGTGCCGCGCTCCTCGACCGGGCCGTCGCGGTTGGCCTCCGCGCCGGTCTCGGTGATCACGATGGCCTTGTTCGGATAGCACTGGTGGACGCTGTCGAGGTAGTCGCCGAGCAGCGTGCGGTCGGCGATCTGGCCGTTGGGGCCGGAGTACCACCCGAAGTACTCGTTGATGCCGATGACGTCCAGCGGCCCGTACTCGGGCTGGCAGCCGGCCGACGGGTAGCCGGCGACCGCGAGGCCGACCGGGCGCGTCGGGTCGATCGACTTGGCCAGCTTGACCGCGCGCTGGATGTAGTAGCCCTGCACCGGGCCGGGGCGCGCGCTGAGCTCGTTGCCCGCCGACCAGACGATGATCGACGGGTGGTTGATGTTCGTCTGCACCGCGCTGGCCAGCTCCTTGGCCGCGAGCTGGCGGACCAGGCGCTGCTTGAGGTACTTGGTCTTGACGGAGTAGACCGGGACCTCGGTCCAGGCGAGCATGCCCAGCTCGTCGAGGCGCTCGTAGTAGTAGGGGTGCAGCGGGTAGTGGCTGCGGAACAGCGTCGCGCCCGCCTCGCGCGCCCACTGGATCTGCTGCTCGCGCTGCGCGTCGTCGATCGCGAAGCCCTTGTCGAGCGAGTCCTCGTGCGTGCCGAAGCCGCGGAAGTGCAGCGGCTTGCCGTTGAGCATCAGGTGCCCGTCGACGACCTTGATCGAGCGGATGCCCGTCCGCACCGTGTAGGTCTGCAGCGTGTCCGCGCCCGACGCCGCGGTCATCGACGTGTTGTAGAGGTACGGGCGCGCGGGCGACCAGGTCTTCGGGCTCTTGACCGCGATGCGCTTGGTGAACGCGGCGAACTTCTTGGGCCCCACCGTCGCGGTGCCCAGCGCGACCTTGCGCGCGCCGAGGCGCGCGGTGATCCTGACCTTCTTGGACTTATCACCGTAGTTGCGGATCGTCGCCTTGTAGGTGACGTGCGCGTCGCAGGTGCCGCATGGCAGGTCGGGCAGGACCGAGACCGAGCTGAAGTCGATGCTGTCGATCTTGCGCAGGTAGACCTCGCGCAGGATGCCGCCGTAGTTCCACCAGCCGCCGGTCGGCACGCCGGTGGTCGAGAGCCCCGACGGCGGGAAGTCGGTCGGGAAGCGGCGGTCGTCGACGCGGACGGCCAGGAGGTTCGTGCCGCCGCGCTTGAGCAGGCCGGCGGGCAGGCGGATCTCGAACGGCAGGTAGGCGCCGGTGTTCTTGCCGACCAGGTGCCCGTTGAGGTAGACCTTCGTGCGGTAGTTGACCGACTCGAAGCGCACGACCCACGCCAGCGCCTTGGCGGCGCTGGGCAGGTGGAAGCTCTTGCGATACCAGCCGACGCCGCCCGCGAACGACGCGTCGGAGTAGTCCTTGGCGTTCCACGCGTTGGGCACCGCGACGGCCGTCCAGCCGGCCGTCGACGGGTTGGCGGCGAACTCCGACACCGCGCCGTTGCCGGTCGCGTCGGCGCGGTAGTACCACTGGCCGCCCATCAGGTAGCGCCCGGAGGCGCCGCCCTTGTAGAGCGTCTTGGTCAGGAGGCCGTCGGCCTGCGCCGCGTTGGCGGCGGGGGTCTGGGCGCTCGCGATGGGCGCGCTCGCAGACAGGGCGAGGACGGCGAGGAGGGACAGCAGAAGGCAGCGTCGGGGCATCTCGGGGAGGGTCAACACGAGGGGACGGGACGCGATGCGGTCAGACAGCAGGAAGGGTCCGGCGTCAGCAGGAGCCTTCGTTGTCGGCCAGCGGCGCGCTGAGGGCCAGCAGGCTAACGGAGCGTCCGGTCAGCGGTCCCCCGTGGCGCCGGACGCGCACGCACTGGACCAGCGGACGGCTGTCGACGCCATGCACCCAGACCACGCGCGTCAGGCCCGTGGCGTCGCCCAGCGTGTACGACGTGCCCGAGTCCAGGCGCGCGATCTTGACCGTGCCCGCGCCCGTGACCTTGGGCAGGAACGCGCGGACCTTCGCGGCGCAGGCGGCGTCGCAGCCGTGCAGGCGGGCGAGCACGCCGGGAGCGTCGCCGGCGGCCTCGCGCTGGAGCAGCGAGAAGACCGCGTCGCGCTCGCGGTTCTCGGTCGTCAGCCAGCGCGCGGCGACGAACCCGACGAGCAGGACGACGATCGCGACGGGGACGGCGATGGTGAGCAGGCGGCGGCGCTGGACGAGCAACTCGCCCGGGAGCCTAGCCCGCCTGGGGGAAGTCGTCGGGTCCGTTGATCTCCAGGAAGCGCTGGACGCTGCGCTCCTGGGCCTCGAGGCGGCCGGCCATCTGGCGGGCGTGGTCGGCGGCGCGGCCGACGAAGTCCTGCAGCGCGGCCTCCGGGTCGTCGGGCAGCGGGTAGATGTGCGCGACGTCCTGCTGGGCGCAGGCGATGCCCATCGGCGGCAGGCCCTCGGCGAGCGTGCGGGCGCCGCAGACCGGGACGACCGTGAGATGGCGGTCGGGCGCGACGAGCGCGATCGGCATCAGGCGGTGGGCGGGCAGGCCGACGTCGAGGTCGACGGAGCGCACGAGCATGACCTCGGACTCGGCGACGTCGCGCAGCGGGCCCTCCCAGATCGCCAGGACCGTGTCGGCGGCTTGCAGCGCGTCGCGCAGCGTGCGCGCCTGGGCGGCGTAGGCCTCCTGGGCCTCTTCCCGCGTGTGGGTCTCGGCGAGGTCGAGGTCCACCGGGACGCGCAGCAGGTCGCGGACGCCGAGCTTCTCGCCCTCGCCGTGGCCGCCGTTGGCGACGTAGGTCTGGATCGTGCCGAGGTCGCGGCGGCCGTGGAAGACGACCGTCAGCGCGTCGGCCAGCGCGAGGCCGTTGACCTTGAGCGCGACGGCCGCCGCCGCGTCGGGATCGAGGAGCGCGCGCCGCAGCAGATCGTCGGCGAGGCCCTCGCCGTCGGGGTCGTCGTGCCGGTCTTCCTGGTGGCCGTCCATCACGCCTCCTTGATCTTGCTGCGATGTGTACCCCATTTCATCGGACATGTGGGCCGATCCTGCACTGACGATCGGTCTTGGTCGGCCCCGGGTAGGTTCGGGGGATGAAGCTCGCCTACAAGCCCTTCGGGATCGTGCTCGGCCTGCTGGCGGGCCTCGTCTCCAAGAAGCTGTTCGACGTCGTGTGGGGCCTCTTCGACAAGGAGGAGCCCCCGAAGCCGACGACGCAGGAGGCCGACTGGCCCAAGGTGCTGGCCGCCGCGGCCGTGCAGGGCGTGACGTTCAAGGTCACGCGCGCGGCCGTGGACCGAGCGGGCGCCAAGGGCTGGGACCACGTCTTCGGCGTCTGGCCGGGCGAGAAGCGCCAGGAGGAGTCGCAGGCCTCCGAGGCCGTGCGGTAGCTAGCGGCCGGCGGCGCGGACGACGAAGCCGCGCTCGCGGAGGTCGTCGAGGGCGTCCTCGAACGCGCCGAAGTCCCGTTGGAGCAGCAGGTCGACCGGGCGGCCGTGGCGGCCGCTGGCGCGGATCCAGCGCCGCAGGACGCCGTCGCCGGCGCGCTCGGCGGCCTCGGCGGTCAGCGTGAGGAGGATCGGCAGCTGGGGCTTGTGGTCGAGCTCGCCGCCGAGGACCGTGAGCGCGTCCGCATCGAGGATCGCCAGCAGCTCGTCGTCGGAAAGCCCGAGGCGGTCCTGCAGCAGCGCGGCGGCGGTGGAGGTCAGAACAGCTGGTTCTCGCCGCCCGCAGCGGAGATGCCGACGACGCTGGACATTTCAGAACAGCTGGTTCTCTCCGCCGAAGACCTCGGACACCGAGTCGTCGGTGAAGATCCGGCGGATGGAGTCCGTCAGCAGGTCCGCGCAGGACAGGACCTGGATGTTGTCCGGCGCGCCGGGGCGCAGCGGGATCGTGTCGGTCACGACGATCTTCTCGAAGCCCGCGGCCTCGAGGTTCTCGTAGGCGTTGCCGGAGAAGACCGGGTGCGTCGCGGCGGCGAAGACGCGCTCGGCGCCCTCGTCGCGCACGGTGTGCGCGGCGGCCTTCAGCGTCCCGGCGGTGTCGATCATGTCGTCGACGATCACCGCGGTCTTGCCCTTGACGTCGCCGATGACGTAGCCGATCTCGGCGACCTGCTGGGCCGGGCGCTCCTTGTCGAGGATCGCCAGCTCGGCGCCGA
>JAOPZD010000012.1 GCA_025964295.1 Conexibacter sp. | reverse complement strand
GACGAGCTCGGCGGTGCCGCCGGCGTCGCGGATCGCGGCGACGACCTCGTCCCCGCGCGCGGGGTCGCGGCCGCTGACGGCGACCTGCGCGCCCTCCGCGGCGAGCCGTGTGGCGATGGCGCGGCCGATGCCGCTGGTCGAGCCGGTCACCAGGGCGGTGCGGCCGTTCAGTCGATTGGACTCCATGGTCCAAAGAGATAGCACACGAGTGGACCGAGGAGTCCAGTATCGTCCCGGTGACCCATGCAGCAGCTCACCACCAAGGGCGAGGCCACGCGCGCCCGGATCGTCGAGGCGACCGCCGACCGCATCCTCGCGGCCGGCATCGGCGCGACGAGCCTCGACGACGTGCGCGCCGACACCGCCACGAGCAAGAGCCAGGTCTTCCACTACTTCCCGGGCGGCAAGGCCGAGCTGGTGCGCGCGGTCGTGGCGCTGCAGGGCGAGCGTGTCCTGGACGCCCAGCGCCCCGCGCTCGACGAGCTGGACTCGCTCGCCTCCTGGGAGGCGTGGCGCGACGCGCTGCTGGCGCACTACGCCGGTCAGAACGGCTGGGGCTGCCCGATCGGCTCGCTCTCGGCCGAGGCCGCGGGGACCGACGCGGCGCTGGCCGGCGAGATCGACGCCTACATGCGCCGCTGGCGCGGGCTCCTGCAGGCGGGGCTGGAGCGCATGGCCGCCGCCGGCACGCTGGACGCCGACCCCAAGCGCCTCGCCGCCGCGATCTTCGCCGCGGTCCAGGGCGGCCTGCTGCTGACGCGCACCGAACACGCGCTGTGGCCGCTGGAGGCCGCGCTGGACGGCGTGCTGGTCCAGCTCCGCGCGGCCGGCGCGCGCTAGCGTCCCGGCCATGGCGGCGAAGCGCGCGGGCAGCGGCGACATGGTGTGGTCCAGCAGCGACGGCGACCTGCGCAAGGCGCGCGACCCGAAGACCGTCGGGCGGACGACGACCGGGCCGGTCAAGGTGCGCCGCGAGGTCGCCGGGCGCAAGGGCAAGACGGTGACGACGGTCTTCAACCTGCCGCTCAACGACGTCGAGGTCCGCGAGCTGGCGGGGAAGCTGAAGAAGCGCTGCGGCGTCGGCGGGTCGTCGAAGGACGGCGTGATCGAGCTGCAGGGCGACCACCGCGACGCGGTGGTCGCTGCCCTTCAGGCAGACGGCTGGGACGTCGTGCGCGCGGGCGGCTAACGTCCAGCCCATGGCCCCCAACCAGAAGCCCGAAGTCACGGTCCCGAGCGACCAGCCGCCGTCCTACCAGCTCGAGCTCGAGGACATCGAGGTCGGTGAGGGCGACGAGGCGGCGCCCGGCAAGATCGTCGAGGTGCACTACGTCGGCGTGTCGTGGCAGAACGGCAAGCAGTTCGACGCGTCGTGGGATCGCGGCGACACGTTCAAGTTCGGGCTCGGCAAGGGCCAGGTCATCCCGGGCTGGGACCAGGGCGTGGCCGGCATGAAGGTCGGAGGCCGCCGGCGGATCACGATCCCGCCGAACCTCGCCTACGGCAAGCGCGGCGCGGGCGGGGTCATCGGCCCCGACGAGACGCTCGTCTTCGTCGTGGACCTCATCGGCGTCCGCTAGCCGTCGTGTCCCGCCGCCGATCGCTGCACCTCGCCGCGATCGTCGCCGGGATCGCGGCCCTGGTCGCCGTCTGCCTGCTCGTGCACCCCGTGCGCGAGGCGCTCGGGCACGCGGCCGCCGGCGACACGACCGCGCTGCGCGAGCAGCTGCGCGGCACCGGCGTCGCGGGCGTCCTGCTGTTGTACGCCTTGATGCTCGCCCATGCGGTCGTGCCGTTCCCGGCCGAGATCACCAACCTGGTCTGCGGCTTCGCCTACGGGATCCCGGGCGCGCTGGCGATCTGCATCACCGGCTGGTTCGTCTCGGCGATGGTCACCTACGCGATCGGGCGGACCGCCGGGCGCCCGCTCGTCACGCGGCTGGCCGGCCCCGAGCGGATGGCCGCCGCCGAGGCGCTGATGGAGCGCGGCGGCTGGCCGGCGCTGCTGGTCCTGCGGCTGCTGCCGATCGTGCCGTTCAGCGGCGTCGGCTACGTCGCGGGCGCGACGCGCGTCCCGGCCTTCCGCTTCGCCTGGACCAGCGCGATCGGCGCGATCCCGCTGATCGCGATCGCCGTGATCCTCGGCTCGCGGCTGGAGCACTTCTCGGTCACCGACCCGCTCGTGTGGGGCACGCTCGGCGGCTTCCTGCTGCTGTTCCTCATCTCGCACCCGATCGTGCGCCGCTTCCAGCGGGCGCGCGGCCGCCTGCGCGAGCCGGTCTAGGCGCCGCGGTCGCGCCGCGCCGCGCGGCTCTGCTCGAAGCGCCGGCGGTCGCGCTTGGTCGGCCGGGCGCCGCCGTCGTCGTACTGCGAGCGCGGGATCGCCTGGATCTCCAGCCTGCGCTGCGCGCGGAAGGCCTCGCGCGCGGCGATCGACTCCGGCGTCTCGTCGAACAGCGTCGCCGCGACGGTCGCCGAGCCGCGGCGCTCAGCGGTCCCGGTGACGTGGACGGTCGTCGTCAGCGGGCCGTTGGAGAGCTCGAGCTCGTCGCCCGGCTTGACGTCCTTGCTCGGCTTGACCGCGACGCCGTTGACCCGGACGCGGCCGCCCTTGGCCGCCTCGGAGCCCAGCGCGCGGGTCTTGACCAGGCGCGCCGCCCAGAGCCACTTGTCGACGCGCACGGGTGCGGAGGCGTCGTGCATGGAACCATCCTGGCACGTGCCCGACGACGTCCTCGAGATCGACACGCCTCACGGCATCGCCCGCGCGCACCTGCGCCACGCCGAGCGGCCGGTCGCCGCGCTGCTGCTCGGCCACGGCGCGGGCGGCTCGATCGAC
>JAOPZD010000003.1 GCA_025964295.1 Conexibacter sp. | reverse complement strand
TCTTCGACTTCGGGATGATGTGGTTCAAGGGCCAGCACATGGGCACCGGCCAGTGCCCGGTCAAGAAGTACAACCGCCACCTGCGCAACCTCATCCACGCCGGCAAGGCCGAGCCGTCGTTCATCGTCTCGCACCGGGTGGGCCTGGGCGAGGCGCCCGACGCCTACCAGCACTTCGACAGCCGCGACGAGGGCTGGACGAAGGTCGTCCTCAAGCCGAGCCAGAACGGCGCCGCCGCCCGGGCGTAGCCGAACGCAACGGAGACCCAGTGGCGGCCGCCGCGACGGCGGCCGTCACGGTGCCGCCGGGGGCGTCCTGGCGCGTCGAGCTGACCGCGACCTACGGTAGGCCGTCCTTGTGGGCGGCCAGCCAGGTCCGGAGTCCCTGCGGGTTGTCGCCGGTGAACTCCGTGGTCGAGATGTAGTTCCCTTCCGTACGCAGCATCCGCTTGGCGCGGTGGTCAACGGCCCTCGGTGTGGTCTGACCGATGATTTTGGCGCGCCGTGCTGGTCTGTACTCCCGGATACTGACTCACGGGAGGCTGTCGCTGTGCGGAAGCTGACCTCTTCCACCTGATGTGGGCGTCCCGGAACGCTTCCCCGAAAGGTTTTGACTCGATGTGGGAGCTAGCCGGGGAGGGGGATGGCGGCCGCGACCAGGGTGCCGCTTTCGGCCGGGCTGTCGACGTGGAGTTCGCCGTCGATGGCGGCGAGCCGGTCGGCCAGTCCGATGAGGCCGCTGCCGCCGCCGTCGGGCCGGGCGCCTCCGACGCCGTCGTCGCGCACGTGGACGGCGAGCGTGCCGTGCTCGATCCGCACCGTCACCTCGGCGCGTCCGGCCTGAGCGTGCTTGGCGACGTTGGTCAGCGCCTCGGCGACGACGAAGTAGGCGGTCGCCTCGACCGCGGCGGGCAGCCGACCGACGGTCACGTCGATCTCGATCGGCACCGGCATCCGCGAAGCCAGCGCGTTCACGCCGGCGCGCAATCCGCCCTGGGTCAGAACCGGTGGGAGGATGCCGTGGGCGAGCTCTCGCAGTTCGGCCGTCGCCTGCTCGGCGTTGTCGAGCGCCTCGGTCAGCAGCGCGGGGAGATCCGTCTCCTCGTTCTGCAAGGCGCGGTGTGCCAGCTTCAGCGTGACGACCGTGTGGACGAGCCGCTGCTGCGCGCCGTCGTGCAGATCGCGGACCACGCGCCGGCGCTCATCGTCGGTCGCCGAGACGATCCGCGCCCGCGACGCCGCCACCTCCGTCTGCGCTTCGGCGTTGGCGATCGCCGTCGCCACCAGCTCCGTGAAGGAAGCGAGGCGCGCCTCGGTGTCGGCCGGCAGCGGCTGCTCCTGGCTGGAGGCGGCGGCCATCAAGCCCCACAGGCGGCCCTCGACGTTGATCGGCGTCCCGACCGCCGAGCGGACGCCGTCCTCGCGGAGGCCCTCAGGGAGCGGGCCGGTGGCATCAGCGAGGTTGTCGATCCGGGCCGGTCGCCCAGTCTCGAACACGAGCGTGCCGAGGTTCTGACCCCAAGGGGCCATCGGCTGCCGACGACGGGCACGTCCTCGCCTCGACCGCCCCAGGTGGCGACGATGGCGAACGTGCCGTCGTGCTCGTAGCGGCCCATCGTCGTCAGGTCGACCGCAAGCAACCGCCCGATCTCCTCGGTGACCGCCGCGAACACCTCCTCCGGCCGCGTCCCATGCGCCACCAGCGTCGCGACCCGCCGCAACGCGGCCTGCTCCTCAGCCAGCCGAGCGAGCCCGGCACGGCTCTCGGCATTCGCGATCGCCGTCGCCAACAGCTCCGTGAACGAGGCGAGGCGCGCCTCGGTGTCGGCCGGGAGCAGCTGCTCGGCTGTCGTACCGGCGATCATCACACCCCAGAGATGGCCGTCGACGACGACCGGCGTCCCAACCGCTGAGCGGACGCCCACCTCCCGGAGGGCGGTCACGGCACCCGGGTCGGAGAGATCGGCATAGCTGTCGATCCGAGCCGGGCGGCCAGTCTCGAAGACCACCGTGGCGACGTTCCTTCCCCCAAGGGTCCACCGGCTGCCAACGGGAATGTGGTCGAGTGCCCTGCCCGAGCCGGCAACCGCGATCAGCGCACCGTCAGGCCCATAGCGGCTCAGGCCCGCGTATTCGACCGGAAGCAGCCGCCCGACCTCCTCAGCGACCCCCGCGAACACCTCCTCCGCCGACACCCCGCGCGCCACCAGCGTCCCGACCCGCCGCAACGCCGCCTGCTCCTCGGCGAGCCGGGCCTGCTGGTCGGCGAAGCGCGCCGATCGCCGCGCCTGGCGCTGGGAGCGCGCGGCGAGTTGGCCGACCACCAGCGACGCCACCAGGAACGCCACGAGGACCGACCACCGGTCCGACGTACCGGGACTGAGGCTGTACCGCGGCGGCAAGAAGAAGTAGCTGAACGCCACCATGCTCGCCACCGACACCACACCCGCGACCGCAGAGCCATACACGAGCGCAATCGGAACGACCGCCAACAGGTACAGCACGCCTAGACCCAGAGCCGGCACACGCGGCTCCAGCAGCGCGATGACCACGGTGATCGCGCCGACCAGCACCGCACTCGCGAGCGCGGCGCTCAGCCACCGACGGATCGATGAGGTCACACCATGATCATGCTCGCACCGGCGCGCCTCTTCCAGAGCTTCCGACTCCTGCCTCCCGCCGCGGCCAACCGGCACCGACGTTCAATGTTGCGATCCTCGCGCGGGCCACCGGCAACCCGCCGCTGCCGCCGGTCGACGAAATCAGCGCTCTGCGGCCGCGGACTCCAGCCCGAGCTCGCTCGCGGTAACTGCGACGAGAGTTCGGACAACGCACCACCGCGCTGCCGCTCCGAGGCACGAGCGGAAAGCGCGCTTCCGCGGGACCCGCTACGGCTCCCGCAGACCGCCCATCCGCCGCTTGCGGACATGTCTCACCGCACGACCGTCCCGGTGAACGTCTCGTGACCTTCGGTGGGCTGTTCGCCCGGTCCGAACTTCATCTTCATCTGGCCCGATCCCCGCATCGCCTTGAAGGCGCCTGTCCCGCTGATGACCTTCCACGGGCCGCTATCCGTCCGGCCCTTCGAGGTGCGGGGGTCGAACCCGATGCGGAGGGTGCCGTCGGGGCACTTGATGTTCTTGTCAAGCCAGTTGTCGTCGAGGTTGCCGTGCCCACCGCTCCACATGCCTCCGGGGCAGAAAGGCGCATCGCCGAGGGTGGAGCCGGCAAGGACCCTTCCGGTGTCGACGTTTCCCAGCAGCTTCGCGTCCGTCTTGATCAGGATCTTCTGGCGCACGGGCGCGGCACCCGCGGAGGTGGCGCTGCCGGCCGTGTGGGTCTCGGATGCGGGGGTATCGCCGTCGCCGCAGGCAGCCAGGCCTCCTGCCGTCACGGCCAACGCCAGGATCAGCCGTCCCGATCGGCGCGGGTGCCGGGGCACTCTCCTTGACATATCGAGCATCGAGACTCGTCCTCGCCGTTGAGCTGCGCGGGCGTCTCAGCTACCACCACTCCCGATCGACTTGCGAGAATCGCGGCTGCGATACAGGCGGCTCCACAGAGAGCATCCCACGAATGCGCGCCGCAGACTGCCGCTTCGAGGCACGAGCAGCAGTGCGGGTTGCGTGTTGCGCCGCCGGGAGGATGGCGATCCGCGCGCTACGGCGTCGGCGGCAACGCCGCTGCTGCCGCGACGATCTGCTTGCGCAGCCACCGATGACCGGGGTCGGTGGTCGATCGCGAGTGCCATGTGAGGGTCTCGAGGAGCGGCGGTAGCTCGAACGGGGGTTGCACGATGTGCAGCTCGGCCGACGCTGCGAGCAGGTCGGCGAGCCGGCGTTGAACGAACGTGACGAGCCTGGTGCCTTGCAGAAGCATCGGTCCGGTGACGAAGCTCTGCACGAGGACGTCGGCACGTGTCTCGTGTCCGAGCTCGGTGAGCAGCGCGTCGACCATCGACGGCTCGGACCCGACGCTGAAGCTGAGGTAGGGCGCCGCGGCGAAGTCCGCGACGGTCATCGCGTCCGTGACGCGCGGATTGCCCCGCCATCCCGCGAGGACGAACTCGTCCTCGAAGAGCTCCTCGCGGGGGAGCCCGCTGTGACGGCTCAGTCGGTCCGGCACGACCGCGAGGTCGACCTCGCCGGACTGCAGGCGGTGGACGTGATCGCTCATGCCGTGGGTCACGAGCTCAAGGCGGACGTGGGGCGCCTCGGCGGCCAGGGTGCGCGTGACCGGCCCCATCAGGATGAGCGCCGTGTAGTCGGTGATCATCACGCGGAACGTCTGCTCGTCCTGGCGCGGATCGAAGACCTCGTGAGACGTCACGATGTCCTCGACCTCCAAGAGCAAGCGGTGGATGCGCTCGGCGATCCTCTCGGCGAACGGCGTGGCGCGCATCTCTCGCCCTGACTTGACGAGCAGCTCGTCCCCCAGGAGGAGCCGAAGACGAGCGAGGGCGGCGCTCGCGGAGGGCTGGGTCACTCCGAGGCGTTCGCCGGCTCGCGTGACGTTGCGCTCCTGCATCAGCGCGTCGAAGGCCCTCAGGAGGTTCAGGTCCATCCCGCGGAGGGGGTCACCACGCGGAGGCATAGATCTCATCGATGGTCGTGCGTCGAAATTGTGATTTGCCTGCGTAACCGGACGGAGCATACAGTCGGCTGAGTTGGATGCAGTACGGCGTCGTCCAGCGGGGGTCTCATCGCTATGGAGGAGAAGACATGATGTCGTTGAGTACTATGCGAAAGCGCGCATCGGGCGTGCTCAGATCAAGGCTGATGCGCACAGCGCTGGCCGTCTCGTGCGTCGCCCCCGCCTTGCTGGCCGGCGGCATCTCAACGGCCTCCGCCGCGACGAACCCGTGCACGACCGCGCCCACGCCGGTGGCCACCCCGCCGGCCAATCCGTTTGGGGCGAACGTCACGATCTTCGACCCGTCGATGTCGGTGAGCGCGATCAACGCCGCGCTCAGCGCAACCCCGCCCGCTGGCGGCGGCAAGCGGCAGTTCTTCTTCCTGCCGGGCACGTACGGCGACCCGTCGGTCACCCCGTCCACGGCGACCACGAGCAACGTCATCCAGGCGCAAGTCGCCAGCGGCACCGTCGTCGCCGGCCTCGGCACGGGTCCGTGTGACGTCGTGATCAACGGCGCTCTGAGCATCAACAACGGCGGCTTGGCGATCCGGCCGAGCCAGATGTCGAACCTGACGATCAACCCGATCCAGGCCAATGTCCCAGCCGGCGGGATGCTCTGGTACACGTCACAGACCGCGACGCTGCGCCGGGTGAACATCCTGGGCGACCTGTACGTCTCTCAGGTCACCCCGACCGCGGGCGCGTGCCAGAACCCGTGCGATCCCATCACCCAGGGCCTCCAGATCAACCTCATCTTCGGCGTCGCCAACGGCTTCGTGATCGCGAACTCCGTCGTCACCGGGAAGGTCATCAACCAGGACGGGCTCAACCGCCCGAACGTCGAAGGCAACGGCGGCAACTCGGACATCTACTTCCAGCAGGACGACATCGGTGGCTACACGGGCTTCGGGTCCGACATGGTGTTCAACGGCACCCTCGGCGCTCCGTCAGATGACTTCGGCCCCGGCTCGATCTCGCCGTACGCCGCGCCTGGCCACATCACCAACGTCACGCGGGCGCCGGTGATCCGCGAGGCGCCGTGGGTCTACTACGACGGCAGCCAGTTCCAGGTGTTCCGCCCATCGGCCCAGTTCGACGTGCGCGGTCCGAACTGGAGCGTCGCCGCGAGCCAGGGCGCCTCCCTGCCGCTGAGCAGCTTCTCCATCGCGACGGTCGCGGGCGCGGACAACGCCACCACGATGAACGCCGCGCTGGCGAGCGGGAAGAACCTGCTGATCGGTCCGGGCACGTACGTCCTGGACGCGCCGATCACCGTCACCAGGCCCGACACGGTGGTCATGGGCCTGGGCGACCCGATCCTGCGAGCCGACAACACGTCGACCCTCGTGGTCAAGGACTCAGCGCCGGGCACGGTGATCTCCAAGCTCAACGCAGACGGCCGCGCCTTCAGCGCGAGCGACATGGGAGCAGTTCCCTTCGCCGCCAACCAGATCGTGATCGGCGACACGCCCCACGGGGCCGGCTCACAGGCCGATCCGACGACGCTGAACGACGTCAGCTCAGCCAGCGGCTCCACGAACCTGTACCTGCTCAACCAGGACTACACGATCCTCAACCAGGGCCAGATCCAGAGCAACAACAACTCCGGCGACGGCTACACCACCGCCAACTGGACAGCGTCCAGCAGCGACACCGGCGCCATCGTCAACGGCGACCACATCACCTGGCAGGGCATCTGGCTCGAGCACTTCAAGAAGACCCAGATCACCTGGAACGGCGAGTACGGGAACGTGACGTTCCTCCAGAACGAGCGGCCCCTGACCGTGCCGTACGACAACCCCGGTGAGATCGGCGTCCAGCCCCACGTGTGGAAGATGAGCGCCGACTTCGACGGGTACCCGACCCTGGCCATCACGCCCACCGTCGATCACTTCACGCTGCACGGCTTCCAGTCATGGAGCCGGCTCGGGAACGGCTGCTACTGCAACGTGACCAGCGTGATCACGACCCCGGTGAAGCCGGGCGTGACGCTCCACGCGTTGTTCACCGGTGAGATCCTGGGCTCCACGCCCGCGGGTACGACGCCCACCGGCGCCACGGTTGGTGGCGCGTTCAACCTCGTCAACCGGGACGGGGTCTCGGCCTCGGTCCCGTTCTCCACGGGTCCGTGGGGGGCGACGTCGGCCTGGCCCTACTCAGACGTGGCCGGCCATGGGGCCACGGCGCGGATCAGGGACTTCCCCACCGCGGCGGATTATCCGGTCGTCCCTGCGACGGGTCCGAAGGGCGACGCCGGTCCCGTCGGTCCGGCCGGCCCCATCGGTCCCGCGGGCCCGGTGGGCCCGGTGGGCCCCGCGGGCGCCAACTCGGACGCCCCGGGCAAGCTGTCGGTCGCGACCAAGCGCGTCACGGTGAAGATCAACGGCAAGAGGGACAAGCGAGCGAAGCTCACCAGGCTGTCGGTGACCCGCCTGGTCGCCGGCTCCACGGTCAAGGTCTCCTGCACCGGCGAAGGCTGCGGCGTCTCCCGGGCGACGTCGATCAAGGTCAAGGGCACGTCGGTCAGCCTGCTCGGCACGAAGACGGTCAAGGGCAAGCTCCTGGCCAGGAACTCGCTGATCAAGGTGACCGTCACCGCGACCGGTCACCGGGCGCACGCGCTCTACTACGTCACGAAGTAGCACGGCGCGCTCACGCGGCAGGGGCAAGCACCGTGCTTGCCCCTACCGCCGAGCCCGGCACGTTGGCGCGCGTTGTTGATGTCCTAGCGGCGTCGCCGGGCGGTGATCAACCAAGAGCGCGAGTCGAAGACCACGCCGCGCTCGTCGCTGTAGTGCGCCGCGAGCATCTCGCGCAGGCGCGTGACGGTGCGTGCTGCCTCGCGGTCGGTCAGGGTCGCGAGGGCCGCGCTCGTGGTCTGAAATCCCCGGACCAACGCGAGCACGGCGTCGAGGTCGCGTCCGTAGTAGACCGGCTCGCGGACGTCCTCGAAGCGCACTCCGTCGAAGCCGGCGCCCTCGAGGATGCGCGCGGTGGCTTCGGCATCGCCGAGCGAGAATGGGTTCAGGAGGGCCGGCGGTGGCTGCGCGGCGTCGCCCAGGGCGGCGGCGATCGCTTGCGCCCATTCGTTGTGCTCGTGTCGCTGCCAGACGAGCAGCACCAGGCGCGCCCCGGGTCGAAGGCCGGTGGCGATGTTCGAGAACGCGGCGGCCGGATCGGAGAAGAACATCGTCCCGAAGCGGCTGATCGCCACGTCGAAGCCGGCGGGATCGAAGCGATGCACCTGGGCGTCGCCCAGCTCGTAGCGGACGTTGTCGAGCCGTTCGGCCGCGGTCAGCTGGCCGGCGCGTTGGAGCATGCTCTCGGACACGTCGATGCCGACGACCCGGCCCGGCGCCGCGGCGCGCGACGCCTCGCGAGTCGTCAGCCCGGTTCCGCAGCCGATGTCGAGTACCTCGTCACCGGGCCTGATTCCGTAGGCGGCGCGAAGGTGCGCGTGGTGATCGCGCAGCTCGGCGTCGTAGAAGTCCAGCATGTTGGGCGAGGACACCGAGGCGATCCTAAAGAACGAGGACCAGCGCGTCGGCGCGCCCGCGCGCCTGCCGACTATCCCCAGCCGGGCGCGAGCTCCAGGCGTCTGGTCGCGACGGCACGGGCGCCGTTTGCGGTGATCGTGGTGATCCGCATCGTCGCGGTGACCGGATGGCGGCCGTACCAGCGGTAGCGGCCGGCGTCCGGGGTGACGCGGAGAGCCCCGTCGAGCAGCCCGGCGGGCTGCAGGTAGCCGGTGAAGAAACAGGGGCAGTCCCGAGAGTGGGGCTGCGCGGCGCGTAGTCGGACGGCGTGCCCGCCGATCGCGGCGTTCACCCGCTGCGGGACGTGCGCGAGCCAGACGGCGATCCCGACGCGGTCGCACGCGATGCTGTTCGGCGCCGCAGGGCAGGCGACGCCGATCCCCGGCGGCTTGGGCAGCGCGAGCACGGCAGGCGGCGGCGACACGGGCCGCGCGCGGTCGCGGGGCTCAGAGCCACGGGAGGCGATGATCGCCGCCAGCGCGAGCACGAGGATCCCGACGGCGCCGAGCGTCCCCAAGCGGCGCCGCCGCGCGTGCCGCCACGCCTCGTCGAACAGCGCCCGCAACCGACCACTCGGATTCGCAGCGAGCGAGGGTGGAGCGCTGGCGGACGGACGCCACATGAAGCTAGTATCAATAGCACCATACGCCCTGTCAACCGCCACCCGGACGCTCCCCAGGGCGTCACCGACCAGACCGCCGCGGCGCTTCGCCGCGCGATCATCGACGGCGAGGCGCGCCAGGGCGAGCGCCTGCCTCCGGCCACCGACCTGGCCTCCGTGCTCGGCGTCCATCGCAACACCGTCCTCGCGGCGCTTCGTGCGCTTCGCGACGAGGGCCTCGTCGACTTCCGCCGCGGGCGCGGCGTCGTCGTGACGGCCACCCCGGGCGAGACCGAGCTCGCAGCGCGCGCGCGAGATCTCGTTCGGTTCGCGCGCACCCGCGGCTACGAGCCCGCTGAGGTCATACGGGTGATCCAGAGGCTGGGCTAGTTCGCTCGCACTGAGCACCACCAAGTTGACTCCACGCCGATGTGAACGCTAACATCGGTCCGGTCGACGGGAGGAGGAGACGGCGTCGTTCGGCGCGCCTCGGCTTGCCCCGACACGGGTCAGATGAGCAACAACGCCAAGCCGCCACGGTCTGCCGTGATGTCGGACGTCGCCGAGTTGGCCGGCGTCTCGCACCAGACGGTCTCACGGGTCCTGCACGACAGCCCGAGCGTGCGGCCGCAGACGCGGGAGCGCGTCCTCGAGGCGATGAAGACGCTCGACTACCGCCCCAACTCGGCGGCGCGGGCGCTGGTCACGGGGCGCACGCGCACGGTCGGCGTCATCAGCTTCGACACCACGCTCTACGGCCCGGCCTCGACGGTCCTGGGCATCGAGCGGGCCGCCCATGACGCGGGCTACTTCATCATCATCGTGAGCCTGCGCTCGCTCACGCGCGAGTCCGTGCTGGCGGCGCTGGACCGGCTGCGCGACCGCGGCGTGGACGGCATCATCGTGATCGCGCCCCAGGACACGGCCGCCGCCGCGCTGCGCGACCTGCCGCCCGGCGTCCCGGTGGTCGCCGCCGAGGCCGGTCCGTATGAGATCTCCGTCGCGGAGGTCGAGCAGTTCGACGGCGCCGCGATGGCGACCCGCCACCTGCTCGAGCTCGGCCACCGCACCGTGTTCCACCTCGCCGGGCCCTCCGACTTCCTGGAGGCGGGTCGGCGCGTGGCCGGCTGGCGGGCGACGCTGCAGGAGGCGGGCGCCGAGATCCACGAGCCGCTGGTCGGCGACTGGAGCGCGCGCTCGGGCTACGTCGCGGGCCAGGAGCTGCTCGACGACCCACGCGTCACCGCCGTCTTCGTGGCCAACGACCCGATGGCGCTGGGCCTGCTGCGTGCCGTGCACGAGCGCGGCCGCGACGTGCCGGGCGACGTCAGCGTCGTGGGCTTCGACGACGTCCCCGAGGCGGCGTTCTTCAGCCCGCCCCTGACCAGCGTGCGCCAGGACTTCGACGAGGTGGGGCGCCGGAGCCTCGCGCTGCTGCTCGAGCAGATGCGCGGCGACCGGCGCGAGGCGCAGCGCGTGATCGTGCCCCCAGAGCTCGTCGTCCGCCAGAGCACGGCCGCTCCCATCACGGCAACGAAGGGTCGCTGACGTGCTGCAGACGGTCGGCCGCGCGGGGCAGGTGCTGGATCTCTTCAGCACGACGGCGCCGGAGTGGGGAGCCACCGCGGTGGCCCACGAGCTGGACATCGCCAAGTCCCAGGCCCACGAGCTGCTCGTCAGCCTGGCCGACATCGGGCTGCTGCAGCGACACGGCCCGGGCCGCTACCGCCTGGGCTGGCGGATCGTCGCCCTGAACTCGCTCGTGGTCGACAGCAGCGACCTGGGCGAGGAGCCGATGCGCGTCCTGCGTGCGCTGGCCGCCCGGACGGGGGAGGCCGTGCACCTGGCGGCCTGGGGACCGGCGAGCGCGATCTGCGTCGCCGCCTTCGAGGGCCATGAGCTCGGCGCTCGACCGCCGCAGTCGGTGGGTGCCGGGCTGCCCGGTCACAGCACCGCGAGCGGCAAGGTGCTCCTGGCCGCCCAGCCGGGCGACGCGCTCGACCTCGCGGTGGAGCGCGGCGGGCTCGCGCGGATGACCGAGCGCACGATCGCGACGCCGCAGCGCCTGCGCGACGAGCTCGACGGCGTCCGGCGGCGCGGCTTCGCCTACGAGGAGCAGGAGCACGATCTCGCGACGTGCAGCGTCGCGGCGCCGGTGCGCGACCTTCACGGCCGGGTCGTCGCGGCCGTCGCGATGTCGCTGCCCGCCGGCCGCTGGGAGCGGTCGGCACGCGACGGGACGCGCGCGGTGCTGGGCGCCGCC
>JAOPZD010000052.1 GCA_025964295.1 Conexibacter sp. | reverse complement strand
GATCGTGGTCCCGCGGCTGGACGCGGCGGTCGCCGCCGGCGGCGCCGGCGAGGCCGCCGTCCGGGACGGGACGCTGGAGGAGATCCGGCGTTACGTCTCAGACCGGGTGCGCGATCGCCCGTCGCAGGTGCCCGAGGCGCTGGCGGCGGAGGCCCCGATCCAGTCCGGCGACGACGTGGTCGGCGCGGTCGTGCTGCTGCGCGGGCCCGACGGCTCGACGCCCACGATCGAGGCCGGGGACTTCCTGCACCTCGCGGCGGTCGCCTGCCTGACCGAGGTCGCCGTCGAGGAGGCCAAGGAGGAGGTCGAGCAGAACCTCCGCGGCTCGTTCTTGGAGGACTTGCGCTCGCGGCCGGACCTCGAGCCCCGCGAGGTCGTGCGGCGGGCGGCGCGGCTGGGCTGCGACCTGTCGCGCGGAGCCGTCGTGCTGTGCGCCGAGCTGACGACCGACCGGCCGCGGCACGTGATCGCGACGATCACCGGCGACGAGCCGGGCGCGCTGGCCGAGCATCTCGATGGGCGCGTGTACGCGATCCTGCCGGGCACCGGCGGCGACGACGCGCCGGACACGACGACGGCGCGCGGGCGCGCCCTGGCGACGCGGCTGCGGCGCCACGGGACCGTCGGCGTCTCGAGCTTCTACAGCGACCCCGCCGAGCTTCCGCGGGCGATCCAGGAGGCCGAGCTGGTCCTGGACGTGCTCAAGCAGGGCGAGGGCGGCGGCTGGGACGGCGTGCAGGACATCGGCACCGGGACCTACCGGCTGCTGTTCCGCGTCCTCGCCTCGCACCCCGAGGAGGTGCGCTCCTTCTACGAGGACACCGTCGCGCCGATCGTCCGCTACGACGACCAGTACCGCACCGACCTCGTGGGCACGCTGGAGGCCTACCTGGAGCAGAACTGCAACATGAACGCGACGGCCAGCGCGATCTACGCGCACCGCCACACGGTGGCCTACCGCCTGGAGCGCGTCAAAGAGCTCACCGGTCTGGACCCGATGCTGTCGGAGGACCGCGAGCGGCTGGGCCTGGGGCTCAAGGCTTACAGGATCATCGCGCCGCGGCTGCCGAAGTAGGCGCGGCGGCGCCGGCGCTCAGGGCCGCGTGCCGGGACGCGGGGGCGGAATCGCCTCCACGCCGGTGATCAGCCGTGCGCCGCGCCCGCGGGAGACGAAGCTGAACAGCCACCGCATGAAGACGAGCAGCCGGTTCTGGAAGCCGATGAGGTAGTAGAGGTGGACGACCAGCCACGTGACCCAGGCCACGAAGCCGCTGAGGCGAACGACGTGCAGGTCGGCGACGGCGCGGGCACGGCCGATGGTCGCCAGGTTGCCCTTGTCGAGGTAGTGGAAGGGCTTGGCGTCGCGTCCGGCCAGCCGTGCGGCGATCGTCTTGGCCACGTACCTGCCCTGCTGGATGGCGACCGGCGCGACGCCCGGCAGCGTGCGCGTCTCGCCGCCCGCCGCGTCGCGCACGCGGACCATGTCGCCCACGGCGAAGACCTCCGGATGTCCCGGCAGGGTGAGGTCCGGCTCGACGGTCAGCCGTCCTGCGCGGTCGACCTCGGCGCCCGAGCGCTCGCCCAGGGCGGCCGCCAGCCCGGAGGCGCGGACGCCGGCGGCCCAGATCACCGTGCGGGCGGCCACGCGCTCGGTGGTCCCGTCGGGCGTCTGGAGGTCGACCCCGTCGTGATCGATCCCGACCACCGTGCGGTTGAGCGTCGGGGTCACGCCCAGCGACTCGAGCGACCGCGCGGCCCGGGCCGACAGCGACTTCGGGAAGGACCCCAACAACCGGTCGGCCGCCTCGACGAGCAGGATCCGCGCCGAGCGCGAGTCGATCGAGCGGAAGTCGCGGCGCAGCGTGTCGCGGGCGAGCTCGCCGATCTGGCCGGCCATCTCGACGCCGGTCGGACCGCCGCCGACGATGACGAACGTCAGCTCGGCCTGGCGCCGCTCGGGATCGTCGCTGAGCACCTCAGCCGTCTCGAAGGCGCTCAGGATCCGGGCGCGCGCGGCCAGCGCGCTCTCCAGCGACTTGACCTCCGGCGCGGCCTCAGACCACTCGTCGTGGCCGAAGTAGGAGTAGGCCGAGCCGGCGGCGACGATGAGCAGGTCGTAGGGGAGCACCGGCGGCGCCGGGACGTCGCCGACCGGCGCCAGGCGCACCTCGCGCGCGGTGAGGTCGAAGCCCGCAACCTCGCCGAGCAGCACGTTGACGTTGGGCGAGGACTTGAACATCGCCCGCAGCGGATAGGCGATCTCGCCCGGCGACAGGGCGCCCGTGGCGACCTGGTAGGTCAGCGGCTGGAAGAGGTGGAAGTTGCGCCGGTCGACGAGGGTGATGTCGGCGTCGGCGTCGCGCAGGCCCTTGACGGCATTGAGGCCGGCGAAGCCGCCGCCCACCACGACGATGCGCGGTCGCCGGTCGGTCGGGAGCGTCGTCATGGGTCTGGACGGTACGCCCGCCGGGGCGGCGACGCGCGATGTGTGTCGTTCCGGGGCGGTTTGCCGACGGTCGGTTGATGGGATCATGGGGATGTGAGGCGCCATGACGCGGAGGAGCTGTGGCGCCGGTTCGGGGCCGGCGACGGGTCGGCGTTCGCGCAGCTCTACCGCGATCACCACCGCGACGTCTTCCGGTACTGCCGCTCCCTGCTGCAGGACGAGGAGGACGCGCGCGATGCCGCGCAGGGCACGTGGACGGCGATCTGGACGGCGCCGAGCGCGGCGCGGCGCGAGATCCCGCTGCGGCCGTGGCTGTTCCGCGTCGCCCACAACGAGGCGATCAGCATCCTGCGCCGGCGGCGACCGCACGACGCGCTGACCGATCTCGACGTCCCGGCGCTCGACGACGTCGCCAAGGACGTCGAGCTGCGCGACCGGCTGGCGACCCTGCGCGCCGATCTGGTGAGCCTCCCTGAGCGCCAGCGCGCCGCGCTGCTGCTGCGCGAGGTCAGCGGCCTCGGGCACTCCGAGATCGCCGACGTCTTCGGGATCTCGGCCGCCGCCGCCAAGCAGACGATCTACGAGGCGCGCCGCGCGCTGCTCGAGGCCGAGGGCGGGCGGTCGATGGCCTGTGACCTGGTGCGTCGCGCGATCTCCGACGGCGCCGGGCGCGTGCGGCGCGGCCGGCGGCTGCGGGCCCACCT
>JAOPZD010000616.1 GCA_025964295.1 Conexibacter sp. | reverse complement strand
CCGCCGCGCTCGACGACGCCGCCGCCGGCCCCTCGGCCTTCACCCGCGACCCCGGGGAGGCCGCCCGCGCCCTCGCGCGCCTGGATCCCGAGCGCGACCGGCTCGTCGCGTTCGTCGGCAAGCTCATCGTCTCCAAGGGCGTCGACCTGCTCGCGGCCGCCTGGCCGCTCGTCCTCGCCGCGGTGCCCGACGCCAAGCTCGTCGTCGTCGGCTTCGGCGGCTACCGCGGCGCGCTGGAGCGCCTCCTGGCGGCGCTGGCGGCCGGTGACCTCGCGGCGGTCCGCGCCCTGGCCGCGGAGGGCCGCGCCGCTGAGGGCGGCCCGCACGCGCCGCTGAAGCTGCTCGGGGCGTTCCTCGACGACCTCGAGGCCGCGCCCGACCGCGAGCGCTACCTCGCCGCCGCCCGCGCGCTGCCCGAGCGCGTCGTGCTGACCGGGCGCCTGGAGCACACCGAGCTCGCGCCGCTGCTGGCGGCCGGCGAGGCGCAGGTCGTGCCCTCGACGTTCCCGGAGGCCTTCGGCATGGTCGCCGTGGAGGCCGCGGCGTGCGGCGCGCTGCCGGTCGTCGCCGACCACTCCGGCCTCGGCGAGGTCCGCGCGATCCTCGCCGACGCGGTGCCGCTGGGCGCCCGCGCGTGGCTCGGCTTCGTGCCCGGGCCGCGGGCGGTTCGCGACCTGGCCGACCGCCTGATCGCCTGGCTGGAGGCGCCGGAGGACCTCCGCGAGGAGGCGCGGGCGGGCCTCGTCGCGGTCGCCCGGGAGCGCTTCTCGTGGGACGGCGTGGCCGCCGGCGTCATCGCCGCGGCGCGCGGAGAGCACGCCGCATTGCCCGTCCCCTGACGGTTCGGTTGCCTTGCCCTCCTGGGTTGCGGTTAGGATCCAGCCCGATCATGGGGAAGAGGATCTTGCCGCGTGCGGCGCTCTGCGCTGCCATCGTCGCCGCCGTTCCGGCGCTGTCCGCCTGTGGAGGGGTGAAAGACCCACAGGCAGACGTCGTCGCGGGCAAGCAATTGTTCGTGTCGAAGTGCGGGTCGTGCCACACGCTGTCGCGTGCGGGGACCAAGGGCACGACGGGGCCCAACCTCGACCAGGCCTTCCAGCAGTCGCTGAAGGAGGGCTTCGGCGTCACCGCGGTCCGGGGCGTGGTCTACAAGCAGATCCTGTATCCGAACCGGCTGAAGAACATGGACGGCATCAAGATGCCCGCCAAGCTCGTCAGCGGCCAGGACGCCCACGACGTCGCCGCCTACGTCGCGTCGGTGTCGTCGAAGACCGGCAAGGACACCGGCCGCCTCGCGACGGCCGTCAAGGCCGCCGGCGGCGGCACCGCCGTCGAGAAGAGCGGCGTGCTCAGCATCCCGGCCGACCCGGGCGGCCAGCTCGCCTTCACCGCCTCGAAGGCCACCGGCACCGCCGGGCCCGTGACGGTCGAGATGCCCAACAAGTCCGGGACCCAGCACGACATCGTCATCGACGGCCTCGGCAAGGGCGAGATCGTGTCCAACGGCACCTCCTCGTTCAAGGCATCGCTGGCCGCCGGCAAGACCTACACCTACTACTGCTCCGTGCCCGGCCACCGCCAGGCCGGCATGCAGGGCACGCTGACGGTCAAGTAGCGGCGGGCGCGAGGTCGTCGCGTCCGCTCGCTCCTACACCCGGCTGCGGCGCTACGCCGTCTGCTCGGTCGCGCAGGTCGTCGTCCTGGTCGCGATCGTCGCCGGCGATCTCCCGGCGGGGGTCGCCCTGGCACTCCTCGCGCTCGCCTACCTGCCGGCGTTCTGGTCCTGGGGCCACTTCCAGGCCGACGTCGCGATGAACCCCGGCCTCGACGACGCCGCCCGCTCCCGCTGGCGCATCCTCCTCGCCTGCGCCCCGGGCTCGATGGCGCTCTACTGGCTTCGCCACGTGCGCCCGCGGCGCCGCTAGGCGCTCGCGTCCACGGGAGGCGACGATCCCGGGCGCCCGCGCCCGCGCCGGGCGCCTACAGCGCCCGCGCGACCACGACGATCAGCACGACCACCGCGAACAGCGCGATCGTCCCCAGCAGGACGCGAAACGCCGCGGCCTCGGAGCGGAACGGCTCCAGGACGCGCAGGAGCAGCGCGTTCCAGTCCCGGCCGGCGGGCTCGTCCATCAGATCACGTAGATCGTCGTGTACACGACGATCCACATCACGTCGACGAAGTGCCAGTAGATCCCCGGGATCTCGACGCCGTGGTGGTGCTCGGGCGAGAAGTGGCCGCGGAAGGCCCGGATCGTGACCATGCCGAGCAGGATCAGGCCGATCGTCACGTGCGCGCCGTGCAGGCCGGTCAGCGAGAAGAAGATCGTCGCCTGCGCGTGGTCCTGCGGCGCGAAGCCGATGTGGACGTACTCGTTGATCTGGATGAACAGGAACGTCAGGCCGAGCAGGAACGTCGCCGTCATGCCGGCCTGCAGGCCGAAGCGGTTGCCGTTCTTGATCGACGTCTGCGCCCAGTGCAGCGTCAGCGAGCTCGACACCAGGATCGCCGTGTTGACGCCCGCGACCGCGACCGGCAGGTCCTTGCCGTCGATCGGGAACCACGTGTGGCCCTCGGCGACGACCCGGATGAAGAAGTACGCCGTGAAGAAGGCCCCGAAGACCATCACCTCGGAGATGATGAACAACAACATCCCGAGCAGCGCGGGCTCGACGCGCGAGCTGCGGTTGGCCGCGGGCGGGCCGTGGTGGTCGTGTCCGTGGGCGATCGAGGCGGCTTCCATTGGTTCTCCTACGCGGCGTTCGCGGCGCTGCGGTCGGTGGTCTCGACGTGCTCGACCGGCTTGTTGGTGGTCTTGCGCACGCGCTCGATGAGGTCGGCGCGCAGCCAGCCCGATCGCGTGGCGGGCAGGGTGGAGATGACGATGTCGTCGACGCGGAAGAACTGCAGCGCGTTCATCGCCGCCGTGTACGGGTCCGGGTCGCCGATCATGCCCGCCGCGATCAGGTTCTCGGCGATCAGGCGGTCGACGACCTGCGCCATCCGCGCCCGGGCGCGGGCCGCGTGCTGGCCCTCGCCGCCGTCCTGCGGGACGATCACGATGAACAGCGTGCCGCGCGGGTCGTCGCCGGCCTTGGCCTTCAGCTTGTCCAGCAGCGCGTCGCCCGAGGCGGTCTTGGCCGCCACGACGAGCGTCACGTGGAACGGGATGCCCTCGGCGTCGATGTCCTGCTCGACGTGGGTGACCGGCAGGCCGGACGCCTGCTCGATGCGCTCGATCAGGTCGCGCCGCAGCCAGCCCGAGACCGTCGCCGGGTAGGTCGACACGATGACCTCGTCGGGGCGGTGCTCGGCGATCGCGTCCATCGCCGCGGTGTAGGGGTCGGTGTCGCCGATGTCCCCGATCGCGGTGATGCCCTGGTCGCGCAGGAAGCGGCGGGCCAGGTCGATCCGCACCTTGGCGGCGTCGAAGACGAAGTCGTCGTAGATGATGTTGCCGTGCTTGGGCTTGTTGCGCGGCACGCAGACGACGACGCGGGCGTCCTCGCCGTTGGCGGCGGCGCGCTCCTTGACGGTCTCGAGCAGCTTGGCCCCCGCCAGCGTCTCGTTGGCCACGACCAGGATGGTCCTCATGATCTCCCGCTCCTCCTCACTCGGTGGGTGGCTGGGCGTGGGTGCCCGCCGGTGTCGCCTTGGCCTCGGCCGGAGCCGCGGGCCCGAAGATGCCGTGCACCGCGCCGGGGACGCCGTACTCGTACGGGCCGCCGACGACCGTCGGGACCTGGTCGAAGTTGAACACCGGCGGCGGCGAGGAGACCTGCCACTCGAGCGTCAGCGCGCGCCACGGGTTGGCGGTGGCGCGTGCGCCGCCGCGCCACGAGGCGACCATGTTGTAGGCGAAGATCAGCGAGCTGATGCCCAGCGCGAACGAGGCGAGCGAGATCACCAGGTTCCAGGTGGCGAACTGGTCGGCGTAGTCGGCGACCCGTCGCGGCATGCCGTTGACGCCGATGATGTGCATCGGCGCGAACGTCGCGTTGAAGAAGACGAACGTCGTCCAGAAGTGCAGCTTGCCCAGGCGCTCGTCGTACATCCGGCCCGTCATCTTCGGGAACCAGTAGTAGACGCCGGCGAAGATCGTGAACAGCGACCCGCCGAAGAGCACGTAGTGGATGTGGGCGACGATGAAGTAGGTGTCGCTGACGTGGATGTCCAGCGGGACCATCGCGAGCATCACGCCCGAGATGCCGCCGCAGGTGAACATCGTCAGGAAGCCGAGCGCGAAGAGCATCGGCGTGTCCAGGCGGATCACGCCGCGCCACAGCGTGGCCAGCCAGCTGAAGATCTTGATGCCCGTGGGCACCGCGATGATCGCCGTGGTGACCATCATCGGGATCCGGATCCACGACTGCATGCCCGAGACGAACATGTGGTGCGCCCAGACGGTGAAGCCGAGGACGACGATCGCCAGCAGCGAGAACGCCATCATCCGGTAGCCGAAGACCGGCTTGCGCGACTTGACCGCCAGGACCTCGGAGATGATCCCGAAGCCGGGCAGCATCATGATGTAGACGGCCGGGTGGCTGTAGAACCAGAAGACGTGCTGGTACATCAGCACGTCGCCGCCCTTGTCGGCGTCGAAGAAGTGGAAGCCCAGCGCGTAGTCGAGCAGGACGAAGAACTGCGACGCGGCGATGAACGGCGTGGCGATGACGACCAGCAGCGAGGTCGAGAAGTTCGCCCAGACCAGCAGCGGCATCCGGAAGAAGGACATGCCGGGCGCGCGCATGGTGATGATGGTCACCAGGAAGTTCAGCGCCGTCGCGATCGACGACGCGCCCGCGAACTGGACGGCAATGGTGAAGAACATCTGCCCGAGTGGCTCGGTCGTCGACAGCGGCGCGTAGGCCGTCCAGCCGGACGCGAACGAGCCGCCGGGCGCGAAGAACGACGCGAGCATCAGCACGCCGGCGCAGGGCAGCATCCAGAACGACAGCGCGTTGAGGCGCGGGAACGCCATGTCCGGCGCGCCGATCATCAGCGGCAGGACGAAGTTCGCCAGCCCCGCGAAGACGGGGATGATGAACAGGAAGATCAGGATCGACGCGTGGACGCTGAACAGCCCGTTGAACGTGTTGGAGTCCACGAACTGGCGGCCGGGCTGCGCGAGCTCGGCGCGCATCAGCATCGCCATCAGGCCGCCCACGAACAGGAAGAAGAACGAGTGGACGGTGTACTGGATCCCGATGACCTTGTGGTCGGTGTTCGGGAGGAAGTAGCTCTTCCACGACTTCGCGCCGTGCGACGAGTGGTCCTCGGGGCGCGACGGCTTGCCCGCCGCCCAGTAGAACCAGTAGTCGAAGAGGCCCAGGCCAATCAGGAACGAGAACGGCAGGACGAACATCGCGATGAGGACGAAGGACTCGGCCTCGAGGTAGTGCGTGTACGTGCCGTGCCCGTAGAGCATCCGCACGAGCCAGCTGATCCCGACGCTGAACGACGCGCCGATGAGCATGAACCACGCGGCCCGGTACCAGCCGGGCTGCCG
Source organism: Conexibacter sp. (assembly GCA_025964295.1). The sequence continues at coordinate 4,340 of JAOPZD010000616.1, read as the reverse complement.
CACCTTGGCGGTCACTTGGCCGCCACCTCCTCGAGGTACTTGACCATGGCGTCCAGCTCGGGCTGGCTCAAGAGCTTGCTGTAGTTGTCGGGCATGATGCCCTTGTCGAAGCCGGGGGCGATCTGAGCGTTCGGGTCGACGATCGACTGGCGGATGAACGCCGCGTCCTTGCCCTTGAGGACCTTGTCGAGCTCGGGCCCGACGCCGCCGGCGGTGCCGGCGTCGGCGAGCTTGTGGCAGCCGCCGCACGCGGTGGCGCCGGTCTGCGTCTCGCCCTGCGTGAAGAGCGCCTTGGCGTTGACGGCCGGGGCGGCGGCGCCGCCCGCGGCGGGCGCCGCGACCTTGGTCGTCATCTTCTTGACCCAGGCGTCGAACTGGGCCTTGGGCAGCACGTGCGCGGTCTGGCGCATGAAGGCGTGGCCGAGGCCGCAGAGCTCCGCGCAGACCACGGGGAAGGTCCCGTCGAGGGTCGGCGTCACGCGGTAGTGCGTCGTGATGCCGGGGACGGCGTCGATCTTCATCCGCCACGCCGGGACCCAGAAGTCGTGCAGGACGTCCTTGGTCTTGACGTTGAACCGGACGGACTCGCCGTTGGGCACGTAGAGCTGGGCGGAGGAGAACTTCTTGCCGCCCTCGACGTAGTCGAAGGTCCACGTGAACTGCTGGCCCTGGACGGTGACGACGCGCTCCTGCGCGGCGGCGGCCGGGGCCGCCTCGATGTCGTGCAGCACCACGTAGGCGTAGCTGCACAGCGCGACGAGCATGATCGCCGGGATCGCCGTCCAGACGACCTCGAGCTTCGTGTTGCCGTGGATCGGCGGGCCGTCGAGGTGCTCCTCTCCTGGCCGCATCCGGAACTTCCGCGCGGCGAACAGCACCACGGTCGCCACGAGGACGAACACCGGGACCGAGCACATGATCGGCACGTTCCACAACGTGTCGATCTTGCCGGCCTGCTTTGACCCCTGTGTGGGGAACCAGTCGATGACGAGCCCGAGGATGATTCCCAGAACCGACGCGATCAGGCCGACGACCACCATCTCCATGACGGTGCGCCGGCCCCCTCGTCCACTCAGGGGATCAACCTCCGCTCGAGTGCTCTCCTCACCCATAGCCCGGCGATCCTATGCGCCCGGGCCGACGAGTAGCAACGACGTTCCGCCGCGAACGGACCTCTGGGCGCTTCGGGAGGCTAGGCGGCGGCGCCGCCGGAGACCGGCGAGACGGCGTCCGGACGGGCGAAGCGCCCGCTGGCCCGGAAGTCGGAGGGGGCGATCCCGTGGTGGCGCCGGAACGCCTTGGCGAACTGCGCGGGCTGGCGGTAGCCGACGCGATGGGCCACGTCGCGGACCGTCAGGCCGCGGATCCGCAGCAGCTCGGCCGCGCGGTCCATGCGGACCGCGGTGAGGTGCTCGCGGAAGGTGGTCTCGCCGATCTCGCTGTAGGCGCGCTGGAGCTGGCGGCGTGAGGAGGCCACGCGGCGGGCGATGTCGTCCAGCGACAGGTCGGAGGCGAACTCGGACTCGACGATGGCGACCGCGTCCTCGAAGAGGCTGGTCCGCAGGCGGATGGTGGCTGGTCGGTGCATGGCGTCGATGGGTGGTACGGCAGGGGGTGGAGGATGGATCACCTGTCGCGTCGGCGCTGTCGTTGGCGCCGCGGAGGACGGCTGATACCGTTCAGCTTGAGGCAATCGTTGCAAGCTTGGTGGACGACGACGACGAAGGAGCATTCCGGGATGCAGGTGCGTGACGGCATGAGCAGCATGGTCCTGACCGTGGGGCCGGGGCACACCTTGCGCGAGGCGGCGAGGCTGATGTCCTCACGCCACGTCGGCGCGGCCGTGGTCCTGGACCCCGACGCCGCCGGTCCGGGCATCCTGACCGAGCGCGACGTCCTGGACGCGATCGGCAAGGAGCAGGACGTCGACGTCGAGAAGGTCCGCGACCACCTGACCTCCGACGTCGTCTTCGCCTCGCCGGACTGGTCGCTGGAGGAGGCGGCGGTCGCGATGGTCCGCGGCGGCTTCCGGCACCTGATCGTCTGCGAGCAGTCCGAGATCCTCGGGATCCTGTCCGTGCGCGACGTCGTGCGCTGCTGGACGGACGACGGGGCGATCTGCGACGTGCCGGAGAGCGCGGCGGCGGTCATCGGGTCGCGCGGGGCCTGAGGGGCGCGGGGGCGGCGCGGGGCGCGGTTCACGCGCCCTGCATGGGGTGGGGGCGCGGCTGCCGGTGGCCGCGTTCGGCGCCCGGGGCGGTGCGACCGGCGCTGCCACCGCGCCGCCCTCCGCGACTGGCGTCGTGGCGCTTGCCGGAAGGTCTCGGGGAGGCTGCGCCGGCGTCGCGGCGTCCAGTGCGGTGCGTCTGCGCTGCCGCGGGGCGGGGTCTGTCGGCAATGACGGCGAGCAGCGCTTGGGGCGCCGCCGCCGGTCGCGGTGTGGCTCGGCCTGGGGGCAGAGAGATCCGTGTCGTCTGGTGTCCCTATGTGGGACACAGGACGACACGGACCGTTCGCGCGGCCCCGGCGCCGAGTCACGGCGCGGCCGGTGCCGCCGCCCAGGCACTTCTCCCCGTCATTGCCCTCGGACGACGCCGCGCGGCACCGCCAACGCCGCGAGCGGCGCGCCAGGACGAGGAAGGGCGGCCGGTCGGCCGCCCTTCGAGCGAAGCGTGAAGGCGGCGCCGGAGCGCCGAACAGCTAGTGGTGCTCCCCGTCGTGGTGCAGCGGCAGCTCGGCGATGTCGCGCCGCGTGTCGGCGATCCAGCGGATGATCGTCCACAGCGCGAGGATCGAGCCGGCGATGACCAGCACGATGGAGGTCGTGACGCCGACGAGGGCCATCGTGATGCCGATGGTCAGCAGGAGCGGCTGGATGGAGCCGCCCGGGAGGTGGATCTCCTCGCCGACGGGCGGGATGTTCGGGTCGCGGCTCATGAGACGTAGATGGCCGCGGCCACGAAGGTCAGGCCGAACATGACGAAGCACACGGCGCCGGCGATGAGGCCGGTGCGCACGTTCTTGCGGGCGAGGTTGCGATCCATACGGCTTCGGATTCTCCCAGACGGGGCTACAGCTTGACGTCCGCCACCATCGCGACGAACAGCAGCGCGAGGTAGAGGAGCGAGAACAGGTAGAGGCGCAGCGCGGCCTTGCGGGTCGCCTGGCGCTGGAGCGCCAGGGCGAGCCCGACGAACGCGATGCCCAGGACGAGCGAGGCGATCAGGTAGATCGCGTCCAGCCCGCCGCCGCCGCAGAACGGCAGCTGCGTCACGGCGTACAGCAGGATGCTGTAGAGCACGATCTGGCGGCGCGTCTCGCGCTCGCCGCGCACCACCGGCAGCATCGGCACGCCGACCTTCGCGTACTCGTCCTTCATCAGCAGCGACAGCGCCCAGAAGTGCGGCGGGGTCCAGAAGAAGACGATCGCGAAGAGGTAGATCGGCAGCCCGGTCAGCCCGCCGGTCACGGCGGCCCAGCCGACCAGCGGCGGCACGGCGCCCGCGGCGCCGCCCCAGATGATGTTCTGCCACGTGCGGCGCTTGAGCCAGACGGTGTACATCAGCGTGTAGCCGAGGAAGCCCGAGAACGACAGCGACGCGGCCAGGACGTTGGCGGTCAGCGTCAGCCAGGCGAAGCCCAGGACGCCGAGCGCGATCCCGAACCACAGCGCGGTCCGCGGCGCGATGCGGCCCGCCGGGATCGGCCGCGTGGCGGTGCGCGCCATCTGGGCGTCGATGTCGCGGTCGAACCAGTGGTTGACCGCGCCCGCGCCGCCGGCGCTGAGGTACCCGCCGATGCAGGTGGCGACGATCAGCTCGATCGACGGCGTGCCGGCCACGAGCATCGTGGTGACCGTCGTCAGCAGCAGCAGCGACTGGACCTTGGGCTTGGTCAGCGCCAGCAGGTCGCTGGCGAGCTGACGGGCCCCGGACGCCGGCAGCGCTGCCGCGGCGGGGGTTGCGCGTGACGCCTCCATGGCGTGGCGAGCCTACCGCTCGGCCCTAGTGCCCGTCACCGGGGAGGCGGCCGGCCTCCATCGCGGTCATGTACGCGGGCTCGGCGGCGCCGGTCTGGGCGATCACCTGGCGGCGGATGTCCTTCATCGGCTCGACCGAGCGGATGCGCGGCACGGCGTCGAAGTTGTTGACCGGCGGCGGGGAGGTCGTGAACCACTCCAGCGTGTTGGCCTTCCACGGGTCCGGGCCGGCGATCGCGCCGTGCTTGACGGACTTCAGCACGTTGATCAGCGTGAGCAGGATGCCGACGCCGAGGATGAACGCGCCGATCGTCGAGATCAGGTTGAGGATCGCCAGGTCGCCGGTGAGATCGGAAGAGCG
>JAOPZD010000627.1 GCA_025964295.1 Conexibacter sp. | reverse complement strand
GGCGCGCGCTGGCGCCAGCGGCGCGAGCGCCACGAGCGCCAGCCCCGCCGTCACGACGCCGCGCGCCCGCGTGATCGTCACCGCCCCGACCTCCCGCTCGGGATCCCCGGCATGTGGCCCGACGTCGGCTCGTTGGTGATCTTGGTGTGGATCGCGTTCCAGCCGAGCGTCGAGCCGTGCGCGCGGCAGATGACGGAGGGCAGCACCCCGACCGGCGTTATCGCGGCCGCCACCTTGACCGAATACCGGCCGTCGTAGTTCCAGTGCATGGCGCGCCCGGCCCAGGCCCTCTCGGTCGACGGGCCGTGGTCGAAGTAGGCCCCCGCGCCACCCATGTCGCCCGCGACGATCTCCGCGGCCGGCCGCCCGTCGCGGATCGTCGCGCCGACCCCGATCGTCGCCCGCGACGTCAGCGCCAGCACGCGCCACAGGTTCGCGTCGCTCTCCAGCCGCTCCACCTTGTTCAGGCAGTGCGTCTGGACGGTCCGGTTGCCCCAGGAGAACTTCAGGCCGGTGCCTGTCTTGCTCCCGATCACGTTGAACTGCTTGAGCCCGAGATGGAGTTCCACATCGCCGCTGACCTTCGTGCCGCAGGACGCCTCGAAGGCGAGCGGACGGACGAGCAGGGCCGCGACCGTCGACCGCACGCTCTGGCACTGGCCGGCGATCGCATCGTACCCCTCGCCCGGAGCGTGGTGGACGTGCCGCCACTGCAGGCCCATCTTGAAGTCGACCTCGGTCTCCTCGTTGACGCTGACACACGTAAGGCTGCCCGCGGGCAGCACGCGCTTGGACGCCGAGCGGTACTCGGACGGCTCGCCGCCGCTGAAGATCATGTTCCCGATGTAGACGTGCCAGGTGCAGTGGTGGCCCTCGGTCGCGGCGTGCGCCTTCGGCCGCGCTTCTCCACGTCGACCGCGTCGTCGGACCCGAGGAAGTGCGGGTTGCTGCCGTCGTGCTTCATCGCGTAGCCGCGGCCCTTGGCTGGCGAGCAGTTCGCGGCCATCGTCGTCACCCCGGAGAACGAGGGGTGCACACACGTCTCCCAGGGGCGCCGCGTCGTGATGACCTCGTCGGTCGTCGGCGCCGCCGGGCCGTACTCCGCCCCGTCGTCGGGCGACAGGCGGTGGAGGTTGCCGCCGTCCTTGTCGATCTCCACAGCGAGCTGCCGCTCTCCTGCTCGCTGTCAAGGTCGGCGGTGAACGCGATCGCCTGCCCGTCGGGCGTGAAGCGCGGGTCGCGAACGTCGTCGCTCAGCGGCAGCTTGCGCGGGTCCCGGTCCAGCGCGCTCGTCGCGACGTAGAGGCCGACGTCCTGGTTGCGGTGGCGACAGACGAACGTCAGCTCGCCGTCGTCGTCCATGTCGGCGCCCTCGATCGACAGCGGCTGCGTGCCGGTGACCTTGCGTCGCCGGTCGTGTTGCCACCATTTGTTGAGGAAGTTCTCGTGGTGTGAGTTGAGTCGCGCGTCGGGTCGCAGCTTGCGTACCTCCTCGTTCTCGTCGGCTTGGCGGTGGGCCGCCTTGTTGCGTTCAGGAAGGACGGTCAGCTTCAACGTGGTGCTGATCACTAACCTCACGCGCACCTTGGACGACGAGATACGCGCCGGGTCTGGTCGTTTTTCCTGCTGCTCGTCGACGGTCTCGGCGCGCTGGCCCGGTGGCGGCCGACGCACTTGCGGAGCACCAGGGTCGAGCTGGCGCTCTCCCCCTCACGGTACCCGCGTTGATCACCGCCCGGTCCTTCACGTTCGTGCCGGCGTTGCGGAACTACGGACGCGAGACGACCTCGGCCGCACCGGGCCGTCCATGAGCAGCCCGGCCGAGGATCGATGGTCGTGGCCTCGATGAAGCACACCGCCCCGCGCGGAGGCCTGACGCCGTCAGACCTCGAGCGCTATCTCGATCGGCTCGGGGTGCGTCCGCCCGCGGCACCAACCGCTGCGGCGCTGGGCGAGCTGTTTCGCGCACACGTGCGCCGGGTGCCGTTCGAGAACCTGCTCATCCAGCTCAACCGGCCGGCCACGCTTCAGACGGCGGTCACGGTGGCCCGTATCGCCCGCGGCGGGGGCGGCTACTGCCTGGAGTTGAACGGGGCCTTCGGCGCGCTGCTGTCCGCGCTGGGATACGAGGTCCATCACCACGAGGGGCGGGTTTGGACGGGTGAGCCGGACCGAACGGACGCGCCGGTGAACCATCTCGCCCTGACCGTGCGGTGCGTCGACGGGAGCTGGTGGCTCGCCGAGTTGGGCATGAGCGATGCGGTCTGCGAACCGCTGCCGCTGCGATCCGGCCGATACTCCCAAGGGCCGTTCGCCTACCGTCTCGAGGCGATCACCGGCCCGGCGGGCCGAGGCTGGCGCTTCCACCACGATCCCCGTGGCAGCTTCGGCGGGATGGACTTCTACTCGGTACCGGCGCGCTGGGATGTCATCGAGGCCGCCCACCGCCGGCTGTCCACGGCGCCGGACTCGCCCTTCACCCGGCTGCTCAGCGTGGCCCGACGCGACCTCTCCGGCGCCGACATCTTGCGCGGGCGGGTCCTGATCCGGTGGGACTCCGCTGGTCACACACACAAGTACTACGACAACGCGGACGAGTGGTTCACGCTTCTGGACACCGACCTTGGTCTGCCCCTTCGCGAGCTGGGCGCTGCGCATCGCGAGGCGCTATGGCGTCGCGTCTGCATGGCGCACAGCGCCTGGGAGGCCTCGCAGGCCGCCGCCAGCCCCGCCCGTCAGGACTGAGTGATGGAGGCGACCCGTGGTTTCGGCCACCGCCCGGTAGTCGCGTTGGCCAGCGCCATCGAGCGGTCGAGGCGGGCTGCGTTCAAGAAGATTCTCGGACCGGACGCCGAGCGACCGTCGCCCGCGGCCAGTCAAGTCACGAGCGTGCCATCCGACGCGAGGTCTCACCGGAGTCCGGGTTCCCGCGCTGCAGGCTCAGTGGCTCTGTGGCGTCTCGCATTTGCATCAAGCGCGTCGATGGTCCAACCGAAGACTGAGGACATGAAGACACCGCTTGCCCTGACCGCGGCCCGCGCCGCGAAGGCCCGGTGGGCACGGATGTGCGTC
>JAOPZD010000624.1 GCA_025964295.1 Conexibacter sp. | reverse complement strand
CGCCTGGAGCGCCTGCGCGCGCTGCCGCCGGTCCGCTCGGCGGGCGACGTCCTGGCGCTGCTGCGCGCCGAGCGCGACGCGCCGCGCTTCCCGGACGCCGAGGCCGTGCACGTCGAGCTGGGCGGGCGCGTCCGCGACGCGCTGGCCGCCGACCCGGACCTGCGCGCGCGCCTGGGCCGCCTCGACCTGGTGCTGCGCTTCGCGCTGCACGAGCCCGAGGCCGCGCTGCTCCTCGACCTGCGCGGCGGCCAGGCGCAGCTGCTGTCGCGTGAGCCGGCCGAGGGCGTCGACCTCGAGCTGGCCTGCAGCGGGGAGGACGCCTACCGCTGGTTCATCGGCAAGCTCGACGCCGCCGGCGCGCTGCGCTGCGGCGACCTCGTCTCCTCGGCCGACCGCGTCGCGACCCTGCGCGCGCTGGCGCTGCTGAAGTACCTGCGGATCCCGGCGTGGGATCCCGCGCCGACCTGGGCGCGCTGAGCCTCAGGCGGCGAACGAGACCGCGGCGTCGCCCGGGTCCGCGCGCGCCGCGAGCACGGCCGGCACGTGGGCGACGACGTCGCCGTCCAGCGCGTGCGGCGCGTCGCCGGCCAGGATCGCCAGGACCTTCTCCAGCGGCATCGGCCCGCGGTAGGGGCGGTCGGCGGTGAGCGCCTCGGCGATGTCGGCGACCGCCAGGATCCGGGCCGGCAGCGTGAGGTCGGCGGCGCCCAGGCCGCGGCCGTAGCCGCTGCCGTCGAGCTTCTCGTGGTGGTTGGCGGCGACCTCGGCGAGGCCGGCGAAGGCCGGGATGCGCTGCAGGATCTCCAGCGTCCAGGTGGGATGGCGGCGCATCGCGGCCCACTCCTCGGCGTCGAGCTTGCCGGGCTTGTCGAGGATCCGGTTGGAGACGCCGAGCTTGCCGATGTCGTGCAGCAGGCCGGCGCGGTGCAGCTCGCGCTGGCGGAGCCCGTCGAAGCCCAGCGCGGCGGCGAGGCTGACGGCGATCTCGGCGACGCCCTCGGAGTGGCGCGCGGTGAACGGCGTCTTGGCATCGACGATCCCGGCGAAGGCGGCGGCGATCCGGTCCAGGCCGTCCTCGTCGGTCAGCAGCAGGCGGTCGACGGGCTCCAGCGAGGCGACGCGCGGCTCCTGCAGCGAGGCCCAGAAGGCGTGGTCGTCCTCGCAGGCGCAGAGCGCGGCGGCGACCGCGGGGTCGAACCACGTGCCGCTGCGGTCGCGCGCCACCGCGCAGGCGCCCTCCGCGCCGCCGCCGTCCTGCCAGAAGACCTCGGCGGTCTGGGCCAGGCAGAGGATCCGGCCGCACAGCGAGATGTCCTCGCCGGCCAGGGAGTAGGGGTAGCCGCGGCCGTCGAAGTGCTCGTCGAGCTGGCGGATCGCGGTCTCGGCCTCGACGCTCAGGCCGACGCTGCGCGCGACCTCGGCGCCGCGCTCGCAGCGCAGCTCGGTCAGCCCGCGCGAGCCGTTCGAGCCATGGGCGACGAGCAGCCTCAGGTGGCGCGCCTTGGCGACCGGGCCGCGGCCCGGCGCGGTGGAGCGCACGAGGTGGCGGATCGACTGGCCCGGGTCGAGGTGGTTGGTGACCTTGCGGTCGCGCTTGGCGTCGGCGTCGTCGGTGCCGTAGAGCGCGGCGACCTTCGCGGCGTTCGACGAGCAGCCGGCGTCCTTGAGCAGCGCGGCGTGGAAGAGCGAGGAGCGGGTGCTGTCGTCGAGCCCGAGCTGCTGGGCGATCCGCATGCTGATCAGGCAGGTGCGCTCGGCGTGCCCGCGCGGCTGGCCCTCGGTGATGTCGAGGGCGTGGGAGAGCGCGGCGAGCACTTCCGAGAGCCGGACGTCCATGTCCAGGATGTTCGGAGGCGCGGGCCGCCGTGCTCAGGCGCCCGGACGCATGGTCGAGACGGCGACGCGCCCGCAGATCCGGCAGTCCGGGTCGCGCGGGACGTCGTCGTAGCTGACCGCGAGCGTCGTCAGGTCGATCAGCGCGGCGCGGCCCGCGCAGGCGACGGGCGCCAGCCCCGTGATGTGCGCGATCGCCTCGTTGGCCACCAGCGAGCCGATCAGCCCGCAGGCCGGCGCGTAGGTGGCGGCGGGGGAGTCGTCGGCCAGCGCGGCGCGGGCGGCGTCGAAGAGCGGGAAGCGCCGGCGGTAGGCGGCCTCCTGGCAGGCCAGGCAGCCCGTGATCCCCGGGAGGTACGTCGGGCCGACGCGCACCAGCGGCGGGTGCTGGCTCATGCCCGCGTACGGGATCCCGGCGGCCCAGCACGCCTCGTTGACCCAGCCCGAGATGTGCGCGGCGGGCCAGTCGACGGCGGCGACGACGAAGTCCGAGCCGGCGATGGCGTCGGCCACCGCGGCCGCGGAGTCCAGGCGGCGCTCGAGGCCGACGAACGTGCTGCGCGCGTTGAGCTGGCCGAGGCGCTGTCGCGCGGCCGCGACCTTGGGGCGCCCGAGGTCGTCCTGGCCGTAGAGGACCTGGCGGGCGAGGTTGGAGAGCTCGACGGCGTCGTGGTCGACGCCGACGACGGTGCCGACGCC
>JAOPZD010000601.1 GCA_025964295.1 Conexibacter sp. | reverse complement strand
GCGTTCGCGACGGCGGCGGCCGGGCTCGTGCCCAGGGCGCTGAGCACGCTGCCGCGCGAGCTGCCGGTCAGCCTGCGCGAGGGCACCACCCCGGCGCTCACCCGCGCCCTGCGGGCGGGCACGCTGGACCTCGCCATCCTCGCCCGCACGCCGCCCTTCCGGCCGCCCGACGCCGAGTCGCCGCCGCTGGACCTCACCACGCTGTCGGAGCGCGAGCTGGTCCTCGGCGTTCCCGCCGGCCATCCGTTCGCCCGCGCCCGGGCCGGGGCGGTCGAGGTCGAGCAGCTCGCCGGGCAGGTCTGGGTCGCCAGCCGGACCGACTCGGGCGATTCGCTGCTCGGCGTCTGGCCCGGCCTCGCGGAGCGTCCCGACGTCCGCTACGTCGTGCGCGACTGGCTGGCCAAGCTGCAGATCGTGGCCGCCGGGCTGGCCATCACGACGCTCGCCCCGGTGCTCCTCGACGTGCTGCCCGACGGCGTCGTGGTCGTCGCCGTGCGGGGGGAGCCGCAGGAGACGCGGCGCCTGGTCCTCGCGCGCCGGCCCGGCGCGCTCGACGGTGCCACCGCCCGGGTGGCCGACGCGCTGATCGCCGCCGCGGGCGTCTGAGCCGCACCATCGCGCTTGACAGCCGCCACGCCGCAGCGATAGGACTCCCATTTAATTCGGAAAGTTTCCGATCAATGCCGTTGGGAGGAGATCGTCGTGTCGTCACGTGCTCGCCGGATGCGCTGGATCGCGCTCTGCCTGGGTCTTTGCGTGCTGCTGCTGACCAGCGTCGCCGGGCCCGCCGCGGCCCATGACCGCCACGACGCGACCGGCCCGTTGGAGCTCACGCGCGGCTGGTCGATCCAATCCTCGGCCGTGGCGACCCAGCCCGGCAGCGTGATCTCGCGCGCCGGGTACTCGACGCGCGGCTGGCTCCCCATCTCCCAGCCCGAGACCCTGATGGCCGGGCTCGTCGAGAACGGGCGCTACCCCGACGTGCTCGAGTCCGACGCGCTCGCGAAGGTGCCGACCCAGCAGTTCGACGTCAACTGGTGGTACCGCGACGAGGTACGCTTGCACCCGCGCCGCGGCCAGCACGTGTTCCTGACGATCAACGGCGTGCTCTCGCGCGCCAACCTGTGGGTGAACGGCGTCAAGGTCGCCGACCAGTCCCAGCTGCAGGGCGCGTACTCGCGCCTGGAGTACGACATCACCGACGAGGTCCGCGACGGCGCCAACGCCATCGCGCTCGACGTGTACAAGAACGACGCCTCCGAGGCCGGCTACCTGACCATGGACATGGTCGACTGGAACCCGCGCTCGCCCGACGGCTGGACCGGGCTGCAGCTCGCGCCCACCATCGCGACCGACGGCGCGATCTCGCTCCGCGACGCGCACGTCACCCAGAGCGACGCCGCGGACCTCTCCACGGCCGACCTCACGCTCAAGGCCGTGGTGCGCAACAACACGTCCGCGCCGCAGGCCGCGGTCGTCGGCGGCCGGATCGCGGGCCACGGCACGCACGCGGTCCGGGCCACGACGGTGATCGTGCCGGCCGGCGCGTCGAAGGCGGTGAGCCTGCCGGTGGTGCACGTCGACCATCCCGCCGTCTGGTGGCCGTACCAGATGGGCGACCAGCCGCTCTATCACTTCGCCATCGGCGCCTCCGGACGCGACCGCGACGCGGACAGCGCCTCGGGCGACTTCGGCATCCGGACGGTCACCTCGACCCTCACCAAGCCGATCCCCGGCGTGACGCTGCAGCCCGACGGCTATCGCCAGTTCGCGATCAATGGGCGCCCGTTCGTCGTGCGCGGCGGCGGCTGGTCGCAGGACATCTTCCTGCGCTACTCGCCCCAGAACGTCGCCGACCAGCTGGCGACGATCAAGAACATGGGGTTGAACGCGATCCGCTTCGAGGGCAACTACCCGCCCGACGACCTGTTCGCCCAGATGGACCGCGCCGGGCTCCTGGCGATGCCGGGATGGCAGTGCTGCAACAAGTGGGAGCAGGACTCCTCGCAGTGGACCGACGAGATCAAGGCCAGCGCGGCCAACCAGGCGGGCGCGGTCGCGCGGCGCCTGCGCTCGCACCCCAGCGTGTTCACCTACTTCCAGGGCTCCGACAACGAGCCGGATCCGGTCAAGGAGGACATCTTCCTCACGGCCTTCGAGGCGGCCGACTGGGAGACGCCGCAGGTCGCGGCGGCCGAGAACAAGGCGTCGGCGCAGCTCGGCATCTCGGGCGCCAAGGAGGGGCCTTACAACTACGCGCCGCCGTCGTACTGGTGGAACGACACGCAGGACATGAACGTCGGCGACGACTTCACCAACGCCGGCGGCGCCTTCGGCTTCGACACCGAGTCCAGCTCGGGCAACACGATCCCGACCCAGGACTCGCTGAACCGCTTCCTGACCCCGGCCGAGCAGGCCCAGCTCTGGGACCTCAGCTCGACCGGCGGGCGCGGCACCGGGCCGGACATCTTCCACACCAGCGAGTACAACGACTACACCGAGATCGGACGACTCGGCCAGTACAACACGCCGCTGGCGCGCCGCTACGGACCGTGGACCGATCTGGCGTCGTACGAGCGGGTGGCCCAGGCGGGCGGCTACGAGGTCACGCGCGCGCAGTTCGAGGCCTACATCGGACACGCCAAGGACCCCGCCAACCCGAGCACGGGCCTCATCTACTGGCAGATGAACAAGGCGTGGCCGTCGCTGCAGTGGGAGCTGTACGGGTATGACTTCGACCAGTCCGGGGTCACGTTCGGCGCCAAGAAGGCCAACGAGCCGGTGCACATCATGTACGCCTACGACGATCACTCGATCAAGGTGTCCAACCTGACCGGCGCGGCGCAGCGCGGGCTGCATGCGCGCGTCGACGTGCTCGACCTCGACGGCACCGTCAAGGGGTCCGCCCAGGCCGACGTCCCGGCGCTCGAGCCCCAGGACGTCCGCGCGGTGCTGCAGACCCCGGCGGTCGACGCCGCGGCGCTCTCGTCGCCGACCTACTTCGTCCGGCTCGTGCTGACGCGCGGCGACCAGACGGTGTCGCGCAACGTGTACTGGCTGTCGACCAAGCCCGACCAGGTCGACTACGACCGCACGCTCGGCGAGGGCTTCGGCGCCGTGTTCGCCGACGACGGCTACGCCGACCTGACCGGGCTGGGCGATCTGCGCCAGGCCGCCGTGACCGCGCGGGCGCGCTCCCGCGGCGACGTCGTGACGACCGTGACGCTGCGCAACGACTCCGCCACGCCGACGCCGGCCGTGCTGCTGCGCGCCGACGTCCGCCGCGCGGGCCGCGACGGCCGGCCGCTCGGCGGCGACGACCAGGTGCTCCCGATCGCCTGGAGCGACGACGACGTCACGCTGTGGCCCGGGGAGGAGCAGACCATCACGGCCCGCTTCCGCCGCTCGGACCTCCGCGGCGCGCGCCCGGTCGTCACGGTCGCCGGGTTCAACGCCGACCGCCAGGTGGTGGCCGCGGACTAGATGGGGTTCTTCCTAGCGCGCCCGGCGGTGGACGACCCGCAGGTCGTCGCGCCAGTCGCCGGGCGTCTCGGCGGCCTGCCACTGGAGCACGAACGCGCCGGGGTGCAGCGTGGCCTCGGCGCGCTGGGCGAACGCGGGGTCGTCGCGCCACTGGCGCAGCACGCCGTCCTCGATCGCGATGCCGTACGTGCGGCGCACGCCGCGCTGGTCGAAGTACTCGGCGACGATCCCCTCGCCGTCCTCGGGCGGGCCGATGACCGCGATCGCGTCGGGGAACGCGGGGTGCTCGTTGGCCGAGCGCTCGATGACGAAGGCGCGGCCCTCCAGCCACGCGAAGGTGACCCGGCCGGCCACCACGTCGTCGAACATGGGGTGGGTGGCCTCGGTCTCCCACGTGCCGATGAGGGCCTCGAACGGTTCCAGCGTCATGTCCCTGAGACGATCCCACGGACCGGAACTCATCGTCGGCCCTTTGCGTGGCCGAGCCTCGTTGGTCGCGTGCGGTTGAGCGGTGGGGGCGCGGGGTAGGTCGCGGGCGTGCCCGGCCTGCGTCGCCTGCGGTCCCTGCTGCTCGCCGCGGCGGCGGTCACGCTGGGCGCGGCCGCGCCCGCGGCGGCCGAGGACTGGTCGCCGGCCGCCGCGCTGTTCGGACCGGCCGACGTCTCGCAGTACGCGGTCACGACCGCGGGCAACGCGGCGGGCGACGGGCTCGTCGCGTGGAACGACGCGGACATCGACGCGCAGACGGGGGCGGTCCGCGTGGTGCGGCGCTTCCGCGACGGCCGCCGCTCGGCGCCGCAGGTGCTCACGACCCGGACGTCGGCCTCCGACACGGAGGCGACCGTCACGCCTGACGGCACCGGGATCGCGGTCTGGTCGACCGAGCGCCCGGGCGTCGAGGGCGCCGTCCTGCCGGCCGACGGCTCCGCCGCGCAGCCGTTCTTCCTGTCCGAGCCGCGCAACCAGTGCACGCAGACGCACGCGAAGGTCGGCAGCGACGCCGCCGGAGGCGCGGTCATCGCGTGGGAGGACTGCTACGCGGCGTTCATCAGCGACCGGCCGGCGGGCGGCAGCTTCCAGCCGGCGCTGCGGATCCCGCGCCCGGCCGTCGGGACCAGCCCGTACATCAACGGCTTCGACCTCGCGGTGGGCGCCGACGGCACGACGGCGGTGTTGCTCTATGACTACGAGACGGTGTGGGTCGCGGTCCGTCCCGCCGGCGCGACGGCCTTCACCCTGACCGCGCTGCGCTCCACCGCGGCCGGCGCCGGCGCGCTGGACGAGGACCCGGACCGCGGCGTGCCCATGCGCCCGGCGGTGGCGGTCGGCGCCGACGGCACGGTCGCCGCGACGTGGATGGACCAGCCCTCGGGCGGCGCGCACGAGCTGACGGGCGCCGTCCGGCCGGCGGGCGGCTCCTGGTGGGTCCAGCACATCACCGACTTCAGCGACATCGCGACGTGGATGCCCGTCGTCGTCGACCGCCACGGCAACGCCACGATCGCGTTCAGCACGGGTGGGGCGGAGGCGACGACCGCGCCGGCCGGCGGCCGCTTCGGCGCGCCGGTGCAGCTCGGCGGCCCGGCCTGCGACGTCGCGGCGACCACGACCGCCGACGGCGGCACCTACGTCGCGTGGCGCGTGCAGACGCTCCTGTGCCAGGGCGACTACGGCGGGATCTACGCCACCCATCGGGCCGCGGGCGCGACCGGCTTCGGCGCGGTCACGACGGTCGTCGAGGGCACCGACATCCCGTTCCCGCCGGCCATCGCGCCGCTCGGAGCCGGCGGGGCGATCCTGGCCTGGTCGCGCGGCCAGCACTATCGGGACGACCAGGTCGTGGAGATGGCGACGGCGCAGGGCGCGGACGAGGCGCCGGTGCCCGCGCCGGTCGGTGGCGGGGTCCAGGTCGACCCCGCTTCGGTCCCGCCCGGCCCGGAGCCCGCGGCCGCGCCTGCTCCCGCGCCGGCGGCGTCCCCCGGCGGCGCGAACGTCGTCGCCGCGGCGGCACCCGCGGCTTCCGGCACGCCCGCGCCGCATCCAGCCGCGGCCCTCGCCGCGCCGCACCGCTGCCGCGTCCCCTCGGTGCTCGGCCGC
>JAOPZD010000577.1 GCA_025964295.1 Conexibacter sp. | reverse complement strand
GCCGCGCTGCAGGCGCGAGTGCGTCCGGCCGTAGAGGAAGTAGATGACCAGCCCGACCACCAGCCAGCCGCCGAAGCGCAGCCAGGTGGTCGCCTCCAGGCGCGTCATCAGGTAGACGCACAGCGCGCAGCCGATCAGCGGGAGGACCGGCACGAACGGCACGCGGAAGCCGCGCTCCATGTCGGGCTCGGTGCGCCGCAGGACGATGACCCCGATGTTGACCAGGATGAACGCGAACAGCGTGCCGATGTTCACCAGCTTGGCGATCTCCGACAGCGGGATGAAGGCCGCCAGGAGCGCGATCCCGATCGCGAAGCTGACCGTGATCCGAACCGGCGTCTGGCGCTTGGACAGCTTGCCGTAGCCGCGCGGGAGC
The DNA here is from genome assembly GCA_025964295.1 of Conexibacter sp. The sequence goes on along the minus strand of JAOPZD010000577.1, from coordinate 3,772 downwards.
AGCCCGTCGCGGGTCATCGCGAACATGATCCGCGTCTGGCCGTAGAGGATCGTCAGGACCACGGAGGTGATCGCGACCAGCGCGCCGAGGCTGAGGATGTCCGCCGCCCAGCTGCCGTAGCCGCCGCCGAGCTTGAGCGCGTCGGCCAGCGGGGCCGTCGAGCCGGCGAGCTTGTCGGTCGGGGCCAGGCCCACCGTGATCAGCGCGACGATCACGTAGATGACCGTGGCGATCACCAGCGAGCCGATGATCGCGATCGGCAGGTCGCGCTGGGGCTTCTCGGCCTCCTCGCCGGAGGTCGAGACCGCGTCGAAGCCGATGTAGGCGAAGAAGATCAGGGCCGCGGCGTCGACCACGCCCGACGAGCCGTGGGGGGTGAAGGGGGAGAAGCTGCCCGCGCCGCCGCCGGAGTGGAAGAAGATCGCGTAGGCGCCGAGGATCACGAACAGGACGAGCACGCCGAGCTTGAAGGCGACCATCGCGGTGTTGGTCCGGGCGCTCTCGCGCACGCCGACGCACAGCAGCGCGGCGACCGCGAGGACCAGGACGACCGCGGGCAGGTTGAACGTGCCGCCGTCGCCGGGCGCCTTGGAGATCGCGTCGGGCAGGTGGACGCCGAGGACGGAGTCCAGCAGCGACTGCAGGTAGCCGCCCCAGCCGACCGCGATCGCGGCGACCGAGACGCCGTACTCGAGGATCAGGTCCCAGCCGATGATCCACGCGACCAGCTCGCCGAGCGTCGCGTAGGAGTAGGTGTAGGCCGAGCCCGAGACCGGGATCGTCGAGGCCAGCTCGGAGTAGCTCAGCGCGCTGAACACGCACGTGATGCCGGCCAGCGCGAAGCTCAGGACGATCGCCGGGCCGCTCTTGCCGATCGCCTCGCCGATGATCACGAAGATGCCGGTGCCGATGATGGCGCCCAGGCCCATCGCGGTGAGGCTCAGCGCGCCGACCGCCTTGCGCAGGCCGCCGCCGTCGCCGGTCTCGTCGACCAGCTGCTGGGCGGGCTTGCGCGCCCAGGGGCCGCTGTCGGTCCCGCCGCGCCCCGAGCCCGGGTATCCGCCTGGTCGCCCCGCCGCCGTAGCCATGGGGGCGGAGTATCCGGCTGTCCGGGGCCCCAAACCGCGCCGAACGGCCGAGTACCCTGGATCCATGCCGCCCTTCCGCCTCGACGCCGCCTACAGCCCCATGGCCGACCAGCCGCAGGCGATCGACGGCATCGTCAAGGCGCTCGGCGAGGGCGTGCCGATGACGACGCTGCTGGGCGCGACCGGCACGGGCAAGACCATGACCATGGCCTCGGTCATCGAGCGCGTGCAGCGCCCGACGCTGGTCATGGCCCACAACAAGACGCTGGCCGCCCAGCTGTGCAACGAGTTCCGCAGCTACTTCCCCGACAACGCGGTCGAGTACTTCGTCTCCTACTACGACTACTACCAGCCCGAGGCCTACGTCCCGAGCAAGGACCTGTACATCGAGAAGGACTCGGCGATCAACGAGGAGATCGACCGGCTGCGCCACGCGGCGACGGCCGCGCTCTTCGGGCGCCGCGACGTCATCATCGTCGCCTCGGTGTCGGCGATCTTCGGCCTCGGCTCGCCGGAGACCTACAACGACAACCTGGTCATCCTCAAGAAGGGCGAGGAGATCGACCGCGACCTGCTGCTGCGCAAGCTCGTGACGATCCAGTACACGCGCAACGACCAGGCGCTGGGCCGCGGCACGTTCCGAGTCCGGGGCGAGGCGCTGGAGATCTTCCCCGCCTACGCCGAGTCGACCGCCTACCGCGCGACGTTCTTCGGCGACGAGGTGGAGTCGCTGCAGGAGTTCGACCCGCTCACCGGCGAGCTCGTGCACGGCGACATGGAGCACGTGGGCATCTGGCCGGCGTCGCACTACAACGTGCGCGAGGGCACGGTCGACCGCGCGGTCGAGGAGATCGGGCGCGAGCTCAACCACCGCTGCGCCGAGCTGGAGGCCGAGGGCAAGCTGCTCGAGTCCCACCGCCTGCGCCAGCGCACCCAGTACGACATGGAGATGCTGCGGGAGATGGGCTTCTGCAACGGCATCGAGAACTACTCGCGGATCCTCGACGGCCGCATGCCCGGCGACCGGCCGTACTGCCTGCTGGACTACTACCCCGAGGACTTCGTCCTGATGATCGACGAGTCCCACCAGACCGTGCCGCAGATCGGCGGCATGTACGAGGGCGACCGCTCGCGCAAGCAGACGCTGATCGACTACGGCTTCCGGCTGCCCAGCGCGCTGGACAACCGGCCGCAGAAGTTCGACGAGTTCCTGTCGATCACGCCGCAGATGGTGTTCGTGTCCGCGACGCCGGGCCAGTACGAGCGCACGCACGCCAAGGCGATGGTCGAGCAGATCGTCCGGCCGACCGGCATCGTGGACCCGGCGGTCGACGTGCGCCCGACGCGCAACCAGATCGACGACCTCATGAACGAGGTCCGCGAGGTCGTGGACCGCAACGAGCGCGTCCTGGTCACCACGCTCACCAAGAAGATGAGCGAGGACCTCACCGACTACCTGCTGGAGATGGGCTTCAAGGTCCGCTACCTGCACTCCGAGGTCGACACGCTGGAGCGCATCCAGATCATCCGCGACCTGCGGCTGGGCGAGTACGACGTCCTGGTCGGCGTCAACCTCCTGCGCGAGGGGCTCGACCTGCCGGAGGTCTCGCTGGTCGCGATCCTCGACGCCGACAAGGAGGGCTTCCTCCGCGGCGAGACGTCGCTGATCCAGACCATCGGGCGCGCGGCGAGGAACGTCGACGGCAAGGTCATCATGTACGCCGACAAGGAGACGGCGGCGATGAAGGCGGCGCTGGAGGAGACCGACCGCCGCCGCGCGATCCAGCTCAAGTACAACGAGGACAACGGCATCACCGCCGCGTCGATCGTCAAGGGCATCAGCGACATCGCCGAGTTCCTGCAGGGCGACTCCAAGACGCCCAAGCGCGGCCGCAGCCGCACCGATCGCAAGAAGGTCAAGACCGACGCGATGACGCCGTCGGACCTCGAGAAGACGATCATCGAGCTGGAGAAGGAGATGGTCGAGGCCGCCGAGGAGCTGCGCTTCGAGTACGCGGCGCGGCTGCGCGACGAGATCCGGGAGCTGCGGCGCGACCTGCGGCAGCTGACGGACATGGAGGCGCCGGCGTAGGTCGCCGGAGGTCGGTGTCCCGGCGGGCGCGGCCGGTAGCGTCTGGCCCCGTGCTCGCCGACGCGTTGCTGGACTGGTACGCCCGCGAGGCGCGGGACCTGCCGTGGCGGCGGACCCGCGACCCGTACGCGATCCTGGTCTCGGAGGTCATGCTCCAGCAGACGCAGGTCGCGCGGGTGGTCCCGCGGTGGGAGGCGTGGATGGCGCGGTGGCCGGACGCCGGGGCGCTCGCGCAGGCGCCGGTGGCCGACGTCATGGCCGCGTGGGTCGGGCTCGGCTACAACCGGCGGGCGCTGCGGCTGCGCGAGGCCTGCGCGGTCGTCGCCCGCGACGGCTGGCCGTCGGACCTGACGACGCTCCCGGGGATCGGGCCGTACACCGCGGCGGCGGTCGGCGCGTTCGCCTTCGGGCGCGACGAGCTGCCGGTCGACACCAACGTGCGCCGCGTCCTGGACCGCACGGGCTTCGTCCCGGAGCGCACGCCGCCGGAGCTGGGGCAGGCGCTGATGGAGCTCGGCGCCGTCGTCTGCCGGGCCCGCGAGGCGGCCTGCGGCGCGTGCCCGGTCGCCGCCGCGGGCTGCGCCTCGGCCGG
>JAOPZD010000549.1 GCA_025964295.1 Conexibacter sp. | reverse complement strand
TGCGCGACGGCTCCGACCAGGCCGCGCGCGACCTCGTCACGCCGCTGCGCAGCGCGGCGCGCGGCGCGGACCCGCAGGCGCGCCTGGGCGGCGAGGTCGCCCAGAACGTCGACTTCATCCACGCCGTCTACGGCTCGTTCCCGCTGATGATCGCCCTGATCGCGATCATCACCTTCATCCTGCTCGCCCGCGCGTTCCGCTCGCTGCTGCTGCCGGCCAAGGCCGTGCTGTTGAACATCATCTCGGTCGGCGCGGCGTGGGGCGTGCTGCAGCTGGTCTGGCAGTCCGGCCACGGCTCGGACGAGATCTTCGGCATCGCCGCGACGGGGTCGATCACCGCGTGGATCCCGCTGATGGTCTTCGCGTTCCTGTTCGGGCTGTCGATGGACTACGAGGTGTTCATCCTGGCCCGGATGCGCGAGGAGTACGACGCGACCGGCAACACCGACGTCGCGGTCGTGCGCGGGATCGGGCGCACCGGGCGGCTGGTCACCAGCGCGGCCATCATCCTGTTCCTGGCCTTCGTCTCGATGGCCTCGGGCCCGGAGACCGACATCAAGGTCCTGGCCACCGGCCTGGCGGCGGGGATCCTGCTCGACGCCACCGTCATCCGCGCGCTCCTGGTGCCCGCGGTCGTGTCCCTGTTCGGCCGCTGGAACTGGGCGCTGCCCGCCGGCGCGGCACGCGTCCTGCGCGTCGAGCCGTCGCTGCCGGCCCGCGACGTCCCGGAGCCGGCGCCGGCGGCCTAGCCCGGAGGCCCCGGGCGGTCCGGCCTCAGTCCGCGCGGCCGGTCAGGAGGTCCTGGACGGCTCGCGGCGGGTGGTCGTGCCACTGCCAGCGCACCGCCTCGCGGACGAGGTGCGCGTCGTCGGCGCCGATGGCGCCGCGGTGGTGGGCGAGGTAGCGGGCGATGGCCACCGCGAGGGCCACCGACGGGTCGTCGCCCTCGACGTCGACGTCGAGCTCGGCGTTGGCCAGCACCTCGTCGAGCTGGTCGACGCCGCTGACGGGCTCGTCGTCGTCCTCGAACTCCCGGGCCAGGTCGCCGAGGTTCGCGTCGGCGCCGTCGGGATCGGCTGCCTCGACGGCGCGCCGGATGACGTCGGCCAGGGTCACGGGGTCGGGATCGCGGGGCATGGCGATGAGTCTGCCCGCCGCGGGCCCTCCCGTCCAGGGAAGCGCGAGGGCCTAGGCCCGGCCGGCGCCGTGCTGGGAGCGGAAGCGGCGCAGGCGCAGGGCGTTGGCGACGACCGAGACGCTGGAGAGCGCCATCGCGGCGCCGGCGATCAGCGGGTTGAGCAGGCCGGCGGCGGCGAGCGGCAGCGCGGCGACGTTGTAGCCGAAGGCCCAGGCGAGGTTCTGCTTGATCGTGCGCAGCGTGGCGCGCGACAGGCGGATCGCGTCGGCGGCCGAGCGCAGGTCGCCGGAGACGAGCGTCAGGTCCGAAGCCTCGATGGCGACGTCGGTGCCGGTCCCGATCGCCAGGCCGAGGTCGGCCTGGGCCAGCGCGGGCGCGTCGTTGACGCCGTCGCCGACCATGGCGACCACATGGCCTTGGTCCTGCAGCCGCGCGACGACCGCGGCCTTGTCGGCGGGCAGCACCTCGGCGATGACGTCCTCGATGCCGACCTCGGCCGCCACGGCGCGGGCGGTCGTCTCGTTGTCGCCGGTGAGCAGGACGGGGCGCAGCCCGAGGCCCTTGAGGCGCTCGATCGCCTCGGCGCTGGTCGGCTTGACGGTGTCGGCGACCGCCAGCACGGCGCGGACCTCGCCGTCCCAGGCGGCCAGCACGGCGGTGCGCCCGCGTGTCTCGGCGGCGCGCCGGGCGGCGTCGAGCGCGGCGGGCACGGTCAGGCTCCACTCGGCCATGAGCGAGGGGCGGCCGACCTGGACGCCGTGGCCGTCGACGACCCCTTCGACGCCGAGCCCTTCCCGGTTGGTGAACGACGCGACGGGCGGCAGGGCGCCGAGCTCGTCGCGCGCGCCGCGGGCGATGGCCTGCGCGATCGGGTGCTCGGAGGCGTCCTCCAGCGCGCCGGCGATCCGCAGCACGCCGGCGCGGTCGACGCCGTCGGCCAGCGCGACGTCGACCAGGCTCATCCGGCCGGTGGTCACCGTGCCGGTCTTGTCCAAGATGATGGTGTCGACCTTGCGGGTGGACTCCAGGACCTCGGGGCCCTTGATGAGCAGGCCGAGCTGCGCGCCGCGGCCGGTGCCGACCAGCAGCGCCGTCGGGGTGGCCAGGCCCAGCGCGCACGGGCAGGCGATGATCAGCACCGCGACCGCCGCGGGGAAGGCGAAGCTCACGTCCTCGCCGGAGCCGATCCAGAACCCCAGCGTGGCGACCGCGAGGCCGATGACGATCGGGACGAAGATCCCGGAGATCCGGTCGGCCAGGCGCTGGACCGGGGCCTTGCCGGTCTGGGCGTCGGTGACGAGCTGGGCGATCTGGGCCAGCGCGGTGTCGGCGCCGACCCTGGTGGCGCGCACGACGATGCGCCCGCCGGCGTTGACGCCCGCTCCGGCGACCTCGTCGCCCGGGCCCTTCTCGACCGGCACCGACTCGCCGGTCAGCAGCGACTGGTCGACGGCGCTGGCGCCCTCCTCGACGATGCCGTCGGTGGCGACCTTCTCGCCCGGGCGGACCACGAAGCGGTCGCCGACCGCCAGCTGCTCGACGCCGATGCGGCGCTCGCTGCCGTCGGCGTCGAGGACCGCGACGTCCTTGGCGCCGAGCTCCAGCAGCGCCTTGAGCGCGGCGCCGGCGCGGCGCTTGGAGCGCGCCTCGAAGGAGCGGCCGGCCAGCAGGAAGGTCGTGACGACCGAGGCGGTCTCGAGGTAGAGCTCGTCGCCGCCCGAGGCGGTCAGGCTCAGGTGCATGGTCATGCCGGTCATCCCGGCGTCGCCGAGGAAGAGGGCGTACATCGACCACGTGAACGCGGCCACGACGCCGAGGCTGATCAGCGTGTCCATGGTCGCCGCGCCGTGGCGCAGGTTGACCCAGGCGGCGCGATGGAACGGCCAGGCGCCCCACACGACGACGGGCGTCGCGAGCTGCAAGGCCAGCCACTGCCAGTTGTCGAACTGCAGCGGCGAGACCATCGACAACACGAGCACCGGCAGCGAGAGCACGGCCGAGACGATCAGGCGCAGCCGCAGCGGCGCGGTCTCGTCGACCTCCGCGGCGGCCGCGCCGCCGGCCGCCTCGCCGGGTACGGCGGGCAGCGTGGCGTCATAGCCCGCGGCCTGCACCGTCGCGATGAGCTGCCCCGGCTCGACCGCGGCGGCGTCGAAGTCGACCGTCGCCTTCTCGGTGGCGTAGTTGACCGACGCGGTGACGCCGTCGATCTTGTTCAACCTGCGCTCGATCCGGTTCGCGCACGACGCGCAGGTCATCCCGGTGATCGGCAGCTCGACGTGGTCGGTGACGGCGGCCATGGCTCAACGCACCTCCTGGGTGAAGGCGACGGTGTGGATGGCGCCCGCGTGCTTGAACTGCAGGAAGAGGCGGTAGCGGCCGGCGGTCGGCAGCTCGGTCATGAACGTGATGCGGTCGCCGGGCGTCGCCTCGTCCTCGGGATGGACGTGCAGGTAGGCCAGGTCCCCGGCGCGCAGCGCGACGAGGTGCCCGCGGGCCTGCAGGTAGGGCTGCAGGTCGGTGACCGCCCGCCCGCCGCGGGTGACGGTGAAGGTCAGCTTGGCCATCTCGCCCGCCCGCGGCGTGCCGCTGATCGCGACGTCGTAGCCGTCGACGGAAGCGTGCCTGGCCGGCACGGGGAGCGCGGCGTAGGCGGCGTCGCCGTCGACCGTCACGTCGGTCCCCAGCGTGGTCTTCGCGCCGCCCTCGGGCGTGAAGTCCGCGAAGACGCGGTAGGCGCCGGGCGCGCTGAACCGCAGCGGCACCGTCCAGCTGCCGTCGGCACGCTGGGTCGGGTGCAGGTGCTGGTAGCCGGTCAGGTCGCGCCGGACGGCGATCAGGTGCAGGCGCTTGCCGTGCTCCCGCGCGAAGGCCCGGACGGTCACGCCGTGGGGGTCGACGATCCGGAAGGTGTAGGGGTTGGTGACGCCGAGCGGGAGGGCGGTGCGGTCGGCGATCAGCGCCAGCCTGCCGTCGGCGACGGCCAGGCC
>JAOPZD010000528.1 GCA_025964295.1 Conexibacter sp. | reverse complement strand
GGAGGGGATCGCCCTGCTCGGCGATCCTCGCAACGATGTCCACCTGTTCACCAGCCAGCTCGCGGTGGCGTTCATCGGCCTGCACAACTCATTGGTCGATCGCCTGCGCGAGGACGGCGTCGCCGAGCTCGACCTCTTCGACGAGGCACGACGCGCCACCACCTGGCATTACCAGCACGTGATCCTGCGCGAGTTCCTGCCCGGGCTCATCGGCGCCGAGCTCGCGGCCGACCTGCTCAGCACCGGCCCGCAGTTGTACCACTTGGATCCCGACCCCTACATTCCCTTCGAGTTCGCCGACGCCGGCTACCGCTACGGCCACGCCCAGATCCGCAGCCGCTACCAGGTCAACGCGGGTCTCGGTCCCGTCCCGGTCTTCCCCGATCTGATGGGCTTCGGCCCCGTCGGCCCTGAGCGCACCGTCGACTGGCCACTGCTGATCGACGTCGACGGCCACCCGCCGGCCCAGCGCGCCAAGAGGATCGACACGCGTCTCCCCTCCCCGCTGATCGCGCTGCCCACCCAGGTCTCGGGAGCGGAGCCCGGCACCGACTACGCGTCGCTGGCCAACCGCGACCTGCAGCGCGGCCAGGCCGTCGGCCTACCCTCAGGCGAGGCGATCGCCGAGGCCCTCGGCGTCCCGGCGCTGAGTCCGCAACAGGTCGGGCTCCGCGATCACGGATGGACCGGCGAGACGCCGCTGTGGTTCTACATCCTCAAGGAGGCCGACGTCCTGCACGACGGCGACCACCTCGGCCCGGTCGGCGGCCGGATCGTCGGCGAGGTCCTGGTCGGGATCATCGACGCCGACCAGGAGTCCTTCCGATCGGTCGACCCCGCGTGGACGCCGACGCTGCCGGCCCGGCGCGCCGGCGCCTTCGGGCTGGCCGACATCCTCGTACCGAGCAGCGAGGAGCGGCGATGAGCGAGCACCGCCCGGCGATCGAGGTCGGGGACCTGCCCGTCCCCACCGACGGCATCCTCGTCACCCACTTCCTCACCGTGCGCGACGTCGCCCGCTCGCGCGCGTTCTACTCCGAGGTCCTCGGCGGCCGCGTCGCGCTGGCCGAGAACCCGTGCATCGTCAAGCTCTCAAACTCCTGGCTCATCATGAACCCAGGCGGCGGCCCAACGGCCGACAAGCCCGACATCTCGCTCGTCGACCACCAGCCCGGACCGACCGTCTCGAGCTTCCTGAACCTGCGCGTCGCCGACATCCAGGCCTGCTACGAGCGGTGGAGCTCCAGAGGGGCCACGTTCCTCACACCGCCCATCGACCGCGGCTCCGAGCTGCGCTGCTACATGCAAGACCCCGACGGCTACCTGATCGAGGTCGGCCAGTCGACGGGACTCCTCGTAGGCAAGCTCGCCACGACCTGAAGTGCCCTCCAAGGAGGTGCGTTGAACGAAGAACCCCCGCCGTTTCGCGGGGGTTCTTGCGTTCGAAGGGCCACTCGTGCCGAGGCCGGCGGGCCCGGAGCGTCGTGCGTGCCTTCTAGAGCCGCAGGCGCTTCTGCCCCGGCAGCCTCACCAGGTGGCACGTGTGGTAGATGCGCTTGGCATGCACCTCGGTGCCGTCGGCCCGGTAGCCCGTGATCTTCATGGTGAAGGTGCCGGTCGGGAGCTTGCGCAGATCGACCGTCGTGACCAGCTTGTTGCCTTTGATCTTGATGGTCTTGTTGAGCAGGCCGCTGATGTGCAGCTTCGCCTTCACGAGGTGGTACCGCTTCACGTTCTGCACGTGCACGGCGAAGCTCCGCAGGCTGGCGCAGGCCCGCGGGACCGGCGTCGACGCGGCCGCGACGGGCGCCGCCGGAGGTGTCACCGGGGCGCGGGGCGTCTCGGGCCCGGCTGCCGTCGTTCCGGGCTGCAGGCAGTCCGGGTCGTAGGTCGCCGTCCAGGTGAGCTTCACCACCACCGAGGTCGTGCCGGCGGCCCCGCCGTCCAGCGTGATCAGGAACTGCGGCAGTCCTGCCGTGGTCGTCAGGTTCAGGTGCGTGAGGTCCGTGGCCCCCGATCCGTCGAGCGTCTGGTCGGCGATCCCGGGAATCGCGTTCCCGTCACCGTCGGCGAACGAGATCGTCCCGGTCGTGTACGCGCTGCGTCCTGGAGAGAGCACCTGCAGCGCTGTGTAGCTCGCCGGGGTGCACTTCTCGCGGGGGACGACGACGCTGGACGCCAGGACGCGCGTCGCGCCGGTCCCGCACGCCTCGCCGGTGTAGGCGTCGAAGTTCTGGATCTGCTTCGAGCCGTAGTCGGCGTTCACCCAGATGCAGTCGGGGCGCTGCGGGTCGGCGTTGACGGTGTACAGCAGCCCGAGGTCCGGTGGGGACTTCGGGAAGTTGGCGCATGTCGCCGCCGTGTGGAAGTCGTAGCAGAGGACCTGGTTGTTCTGGCCGTCGGGGACGTAGGCCCGCGGACCGAGCACGAAGGCCGGCCCGTTCCAGCCGCTGGTCTGCCCGATCGTCGAGGCGAGCGCCGGCGGGGTCGGGACGGACGCGCCCGTCATGTCGAAGCACGGATCGCTGCCCCAGGGCAGGCAGAGCCCGATGATCGCGCCGGCGGGGCTCAGCATCGGGAACGGCGCGCCGGCGCTGGAGTCGTAGCTGCCGCCCACCGCGATCGGCCAGCTTCCGGCGCACATGCCACCGGTCGCCGGGTCGAAGCAGTCGAGGTGGTCGGTGCCGTCCTGCGTGATCGGGACGATCACCTTGCCGGAGATCGCCGCGACCGAGGGCGGCGGGTAGCTGCCGTCGCTGACGGAGCCCGTGGTGAGCGTGTACGGCTGCCCGGCGCACGACGCCTGGGCCGCCACGTCGAAGCACAGCAGCGTGTTCTTCGTCCCGCTCACGCCACTGCCGTTGACGAAGTTGAACGCGTACAGCTTGCCGCTCGCGAACGCAGAGTTGCTGATCGCGCTGATCCCCCCACCGCCCGTGGCGTCGCCGACCGCGGTGAGCGCGGTGAACCCGCAGAACGGGTTCGGGTTGCTGGCGTCAGCCGTGGTGTCGATGCAGACGACGCCGCCCGTGGCGTCGCTGTTCCGGGTCCCGTAGACGTAGAGATGGCCGTTGCTCTGATCGAGGTACAGGCCGGGATGACCGGAGGTGGCGAAGCCATTTCCGTCACCATCGGTGATGGTCTTCGGCGACCAGCAGGCCGACGCGTCGCTCTGCAGGTGGCAGGCAACGGTCATGGATGAGGAGTGATGAAAGACGTTGTAGACCGCGGTCGGGCTCAGCGCGACGGCCCAGCCGTCGCCGCCGCCGCTGCCCGCGAAGTGCGAGGCCGGCGGCACCGGGATGGTCTCGACCGCCGAGTAGGTGGCGGTGGTGGACGACGCGAGGCTCAGCGATGGCGCGAGCGCGGCGATCAGTAGGACAGCAGCCAAGGCGAGGCCAAGGATGCGGGGGCTTCTCACTTGCACGATCCGGTCCTTTCAGGGTGGCGCGGCGGCCGTCGGCATCCGTCGCCTTGTGAACGCACCGCACCCGAAAGATTCAGTCCCGGCCGTTCCCTGTGTAATTTCGACTCGTACTGCGCTGACGTGTCCGCGTTTGGACGTCAGACTTGCGATTCGCGAGCGTAACTGTCATGCGCGCCGACGTGGACCCACCATCCGACCAGTATGTGGTGAGGCCCCCGGGCGCGCTGAAAGAACTCCCCGGCCGAGAGCGGCCGCGGGCCGTCGCCCGCGTGCCGGTCGACCAGCCGCTGCAGCTCGGGCGGCAGCTGCCCGGCGAGGTCGTGCGCCTCGCCGCCGGAGATCCGCTCCCCGAGCGTCCCCAGCGTCGCCGTCACCGCCCGCTCGGCCCGGCCGTGCACGGTCGCGATGAACCCCGCGTAGTCGGTCGCCGTGGAAGAACAGGTACGCCGAGGACGCCCGCGCGGAACCCTCCGCTGGTCGTCTCGCCTCCGCGTCCTACCAGCACACCCATGTCCGTCCTCACGATGCGCGCAGTCGACCTCCCGTCCGGCGAGACGATGCCCGTCCTCGGCATGGGCACCTGGCACCTGGCCGAAGGCCGCCATCCGCCGGAGGTCGAGCTGGACGCGCTGCGCACCGGCCTCGACCTCGGGATGACGCTGATCGACACCGCCGAGCTCTACGGCGACGGCGCCAGCGAGCGGCTCGTCGGCCAGGCGATCGCCGGCCGCCGCGACGACGTCTTCCTGGTCAGCAAGGTGCTGCCCACCCACGCGACCTACGACGGGACGCTCGCTGCCTGCGACGCGAGCCTGCGCCGCCTGAGCACCGACCGGCTCGACATGTACCTCTTGCACTGGCGCGGCCGGGTCCCACTGGAGGAGACCGTCTCCGCGTTCGAGGAGCTCAAGCGCAGCGGGCGCATCCGCCACTGGGGCGTCAGCAACTTCGACGTCAGCGACATGAACGAGCTGACGGCGATCGCCGACGGCCGCGATGTCGAGACCGATCAGGTCCTCTACAACCTGTCGCGGCGCGGCATCGAGTGGAACCTGCTGCCGGCCTGCCAGCGCATCGGCCTGCCGATGATGGCCTACTCGCCGATCGAGCAGGGCCGCCTCGCCGGCCACCCGGTGCTGGAGGGTATCGGCCGGCGCCACCGCGCGACCGCGACGCAGGTGGCGCTGTCCTGGGTCATCTCGCATCCCGGCGTCTGCGCGATCCCCGAGGCCGGGACGCCCAAGCACGTGCGCGAGAACGTCGACGCGCTGCGCATCGTGCTGCGCGAGGACGACGTCGTCGAGCTCGACGCCGCCTTCCCGCCCCCGCCCCACCCGGTCCCGCTCGAAGTGCTGTAGCTAGCCCCCGAAGCCGCGTAGCGGCGCGTCGGGCGGGACGGCGCAGACCAGCTTGTGGTTGACGAACTCCTGCATGCCCAGGTCCGACAGCTCGCGCCCGTAGCCAGAGCGCTTGACGCCGCCGAACGGCAGCTCGGGCCGCGACCCCGTCGGGTGGTTGATCCACACCATGCCGCTGTCGACGCCGTAGGCCACGCGGCGCGCCCGGTCCGGGTCGTCCCCGAAGACCGCGCCGCCGAGGCCGTACTGGGAGTCGCCGGCCAGGGCGATCGCCGCGTCGTCGTCGGCCACCCGGTAGACGACCGCGACCGGGCCGAAGAGCTCCTCGTGGTAGGCGCGCATGTCCGGCGTGACGTCGGTGAGGATCGTCGGCTCGACGAACGCGCCGGGGAGGTCGGGCCGCC
>JAOPZD010000494.1 GCA_025964295.1 Conexibacter sp. | reverse complement strand
GTGGTGCGAGAGCCCGGCGATCGCGGCAAGGGCGGCGCCGCGCGGGACGGCCGCGCCGCCGTCGCGGGTCCGCGGCTGGACCAGCGCGGTGTGCGGGAGCTGGACGCCGGATCCCGCCAGCGCGACGTCGCGCGCGCCCTCGAAGTAGCCGCCGTCGGCGAAGGCCAGCGCGGTGGGCGCCAGCAGCGCGGCGAGCGCGACCACGAGGACGCCGGACGGCGGCCGGACGCGCGACCGTCGCCCTGACGCCGACCGGTCGCGGCCGTCGTCGACCGGCGGCGACGGTGTGGGGAGGGGCGGGCGCATCGGCGCGCCAGCGTATCTTCCGCGCTCGCATGCGGAGCCGCCGCACGATCGTCCTCGCCCTCGCGGCGCTCTCCTACGCCCTCGCGCTGATCCAGCGCCCGGGCGCGGTCGTGGCCGACACGAAGGTCCACCTGTACCTCGATCCGGGCCGCTTCCTGCGCGACGTGCTGTCGCTGTGGTCGTCCTCGCCCGACCTCGGGCACGTGTGGGCCAGCCAGTACGGCGGCTACGCGTGGCCGATGGCGCCGTGGTTCGCGCTGGGCGACCTGATCGGCGCGCCGACGTGGATCGTGCACCGGCTGTGGCTCGGGACGATCCTCGCGCTGGCGTCGTGGGGCGTGGTCCGGCTGCTCGACGTGCTGATGACGCGCGAGCGCGGCGCGGCGCACCTGGCGGCGGGCGCGCTGTACGTGGTCAACCCCTACGTGACGGTCTACGCCGATCGCGCCAGCGTGACGCTGCTGGCCTACGCGGCGCTGCCGTGGCTGCTGCTGGCGACCCACCAGGCGCTGCGCGACCCGCGCGGCTGGCGCTGGCCCGCGGTCTTCGCGCTCGTGCTGGCGACGGCGGGCGGCGGGGTCAACGCGGCGACGACGGCGTGGGTCCTGGTCGGGCCGGTGTTGTTGGTGGTCTACGAGCTGGCCTTCGGCGGGATCCGGTGGCGCGGCGTCGTGACGCCGCTGCTCGTGCGGGTGGTCCCGGCGGCGGTGGCGGCCAACCTGTGGTGGTTGATCCCGCTGCTGGTCGCGGGCCGCGGGGCGCCCAACTTCCTCATCTTCACCGAGCAGCCGGGGACGATCTGGTCGACGACGACGCTGCCGGAGTCCCTGCGGCTGATGGGGTTCTGGACGTCGTACGTCGGCGTCGGCTACGGCGGGGTGCTGCGGCCCTACCAGGGCTCGGCGCCGGCGATGCTGCTGCTGGCGCCGGTCGTGATCGCGGGGCTGCTGCTGCCGGCCCTGGCGCTGGGGTCGTTCGCCTGGACGCGGCGCTGGCGCTACGCGCCGTTCTTCGTGATCCTGGTCCTGGTCGGCGTGCTGGTGATGGTCGCGGGCTGGCCGGAGGGCACGCCGCTGCGGACGGTCATCACCGGCGCGTACTACCGCGTGGAGTCGCTGCAGCCGCTGCGGACGACCTACAAGGCCGGGGCCCTGGTCGCGCTGGGGCTCGCGGTGCTCGGCGGCGCGGCGGTGGCGGAGGGGCTGCGGCGCTGGCCGCGGGTGCTTGTTGGTGGTCTTGCCTGCGCGGTCGCCGTGCTGGCCGCGTGGCCGCTGGTGACCGGCCGCGCGATCGAGCGCCAGCTGAAGTTCTCGGTGCCCGCGGCGTGGCGGGGGGCCGCCGCCGACCTCGACGCGCGGCCGGGTTCGTCGCGGGCGATGATCCTGCCGGGGCAGCTGTTCGCGTCCTACCGCTGGGGCGGGACGGTCGACGCGGTCCTGCCCGCGCTGACCGACCACCCGGTGACGACGCGCTGGATCGTGCCGTTCGCCGACCTGCGGTCCACCGAGCTGCAGTTCACGGTGGACGGGCTGGTCACGTCCGAGCGCCTGCGACCGGGGCAGCTGGCGCCGCTGCTGGACCTGATGGGCGTCGGCGACGTGCTCGTCGCGGCCGACGGCGACCGCTCGGGGTCGGGCGAGATGCCCACGGCGGATGCCCTGCGCGAGCTGGCGTCCCTCGGACCGGGCAAGACCTATGGGCCGCGCGTGGGCGCCGCGCCGGCGGCGGGACGGGTGGGCGCGACGGTGTCGGCCCCGGAGCTGCGGCGCGTCGAGGTGCCGACGGGCGGTCTGGTGCGCGTCCTGCCGCGCGACCCGCTGACGGTGGTCGACGGCGCGGGCGGCGGCCTGGCGGCGCTGGCGGGCTACGGCGCGCTGGACGCGAGCAAGGCCTATGCCTACGCGCCGGACCTCGGCGGGACGGCGGCGATCCGCCGCGCGGCGGGCGCGGGCGCGTCGTTCGTCGTCTCCGACACGAACCGGCGCCGCGCGTTCGTCGCCGCGCGCCTGAAGGGCGCGGTCGGCCCGACCCTGCCCCGCGACCAGGGCGTCAGCGTCGACGGCACGATCCTCGACCCGTTCGGCGACCTCGACCAGCGCGTCCAGACGACGGCGGAGCTCGGCGGCGTCAAGGCCGTAACGGCGCCGGCGTCGCCGCAGGTCACGCAGTTCCCCGACCAGCGGCCGTTCGCGGCGATCGACGGCAACCCGGAGACGGCGTGGATCGCCGACCGCGCGCTCGTCCCGGCGCGGCACACGCTCACGGTCGACTTCGACGCGCCGCGCGACGTGGCGACGCTGCGGCTGCTGCCGTACTCCGACGCGCGCGGCGTGGTCAAGGCGGTGACGGTCAACGGGCGGCGGTTCAGCGTCCGGCGCGGCTGGAACACGCTGCGCGTCGGGCTGCGCGGCGTGTCGTCGCTCGACGTCCACCTGGCGTCGGTGACCAAGCCCCGCAAGGCTCACGCGGGCGCCGGCGGGATCCGCGAGCTGGCGATCCCCGGCGTGCGGGCGACCGAGACGCTGCGCCCGCCGACCGACGTCGAGGACGCGCTGCGCGGAGCCGACCTGTCGCACAACGCGTTGACCTACATCTTCGATCGCACGACCACCGACGTGCCCGAGGTCCAGCAGAAGGTCGTCGGCGAGCGCGGGGCCGGGCTGCAGCGCGACGCGCAGGATCCCGAGCCGGCGCTGCGGCGCGTCGTGCGGCCGC
>JAOPZD010000473.1 GCA_025964295.1 Conexibacter sp. | reverse complement strand
CCCCTCGGTGCTCGGCCGCACGCTGGCCACGGCACGCCGCCTGCTCGCCACCGCCGGCTGCCGCGTCCGAGCCACGCGGGCCGGCCACGCCACGCTGCATCGCGCCCGGACACCGCGCATCATCCGCCAGGCGCCACGCGCCGGCGCGATCCGCCTCCCCGGCACGCCGGTCACGATCACGCTGCGCTGAGCAGGCGCAGCGCCGTGAGCGCGGTGACCGACCGCGAAGGGCCGCGTGCCAGGAGGGCGATCCCGGCGGCGGCGATGGCCCCGAGGGTCGGAATGGCCCGGCGCGCGGCGCGCGGCGAGAGGACCAGCTCGAACAGCGGCACCGGGTCGCCCAGACGGTCCTGCAGGCCCCCGAGCGGGCAGTCGCCGTGGTTGGCGGTGACCACGAGGCCTTCGCCGCAGAGGGCGACGACGGCGACGCGCAGCAGTCGCCCGCGACGGCCGGTGAGGGCGCACCACCAGACGTGTCCGATGGCGAGCAGGAACACGACCGAGATCGCGGCGTGGAGCTCCCGGAAGGCGAGGGCGGCGGGCGTGAGCTTCGCGTGCGGGGTCATGGATGCCTTCACCGTGCCCGACCGGCGGCGACCGGTCATCCGTAGTTCGCCGTCTCGCCGGCGGTAGGAACGGCGGATGCGCCGGGTCGGCGGTCGTGGTCGTCTGTGGGTGCACCGTCCGCGAGCAGAACCGAGAGGACCCCCATGAAGGCTGCCGTCGTCCGTGACTTCGCCGCACCGCTCTCCATCGAGGACGTGGCGATCCCCGATCCCGGGCCCGAGCAGGTGCTCGTGCGCATCGAGACCTGCGGGCTCTGCCACACCGACATCCACGCCGCCCGGGGCGACTGGCCCGTCAAGCCGTCGCCGCCGTTCATCCCCGGGCACGAGGGCGTCGGGATCGTCGAGCGGGTCGGGGAAGGCAATGACCATGGGTTGAGCGTCGGCATGCG
This sequence comes from Conexibacter sp., assembly GCA_025964295.1. The sequence continues at coordinate 3,787 of JAOPZD010000473.1, read as the reverse complement.
TGTGGCGCTGCCGTGGCTCGGCTACGCCTGCGGCGACTGCCGCTTCTGCAACAGCGGGCGCGAGACGCTCTGCGAGCAGCAGCGCAACACCGGCTACGCCTTCGACGGCGCGTTCGCCGAGTACGCGCTCGGCTACGCCCGCCACGTGGTGCGCGTCCCGGATGGGATCGATCCGGTCGATGCCGCGCCGCTGACCTGCGCGGGCGTGACGACCTACAAGGCGGTCAAGGTCTCCGGCGCGCGGTCGGCCGACCTCGTCGCGGTGTTCGGCGTCGGCGGCCTCGGCCACCTGGCTGTGCAGTACGCGGCGATGACCGGCGCGCAGGTCGTCGCCGTCGACATCAACCCGGAGCGCCTGGCGACCGCCAAGGCGCTGGGCGCCGAGCACGTCATCCACGCCGGCGAGCAGGATCCCGTCGCGGCGATCAAGGCGCTGGGCGGCGCGCAGGCGGCGATCAGCACCGCCGTGAGCCCGCGCGCGTTCGAGCAGGCCTACACCTCGCTCGCGCGCGGCGGGCGGATGGTCTGCGTCGGGCTGCCGGCCGACAACCACATGACCCTGCCGATCTTCGAGACCGTGCTCGGCGGCCTGACCGTCACCGGCTCGATCGTCGGCACCCACCACGACCTCGAGGAGGTCTTCGCGCTGCACGCACGCGGCAAGACGGTCGTGGAGCGCGCCGAGTGCGCGCTGGACGACGTCAACGCTGCGATCGACGCCGTCCTCGACGGCTCGGCCGGCACCGCGCGCACCGTGCTGCGGCTGTCGCCGAGCGCGATGACCGGCGCGGTCTCCGACCACGACCGCGTCCTCGCGGCCGCGAGCGCCTCATGACCGCCGCCCACGTCCTGGTGCTCTACGCGAGCACGCACGGCCACACCGGCAAGATCGCCGACCGCATCGCGACGGTGATGCGCGGCGAGGGGCTCGAGGTCCGCGACCGGCAGCTCGGCGCGGCGACCGAGCACCTCGACCTCGCGGCGTTCGACGGCGTCGTCGTCGGCGCGTCGGTCCACATGGGCCACCACCAGCACGAGCTCGTCGACTGGATCGCCGAGCACCGCGAGAGCCTGGGCGCGCGCCCGTCGGCGTTCTTCTCGGTCTCGCTGACCGCCGCCGACGACACCGACGAGGCCCGCGCGACGACGAGCGCGCTCATCGCGGACGTGGCCGACTCCACCGGCTGGGTCCCGGCGCTGACCGAGTCCTTCGCCGGCGCGCTGCAGTTCCGCGAGTACGGCCTGCCGACGCGGGTGATCATGCGCCTGATGGCGCGCCGGATCGAGCATCAGACCGGCACCGCCATCGACGTCCACGAGGACACCGACTACACCGACTGGGCCGCCGTCGACCGGTTCGCCCTGGGCTTCGCCGCCACGGTGTCCCTCCAGCGGCGCGGCCTCGAGGAGGCGACATCATGATCTTGGTCTGCTACGACGGGTCGTCGGACGCCCAGAGCGCCATCGACGGCGCTGCCCGGCTCATGCCCGGCGCCGAGGCGACGGTGCTGAGCATCTGGCAGCCCTTCCTCGACGTGCTCAGCCGCAGCGGCGCGATCGGGCTCGGCTTCGGGACCTCGGCTTCGGTGGACGGCGCCGAGGAGGTCGACGCCACCTCCCGCGAGGCGGCGCTGGAGATCGCCCGCGACGGCGCGCAGCGCGCCACCGCGGCCGGGCTCGTCGCCCAGCCGCAGGTCACCAGCCAGCCCGCGGGCATCGCGTTCGCGATCCTGCGCGTCGCCGAGGAGATCGACGCCGGCGTCATCGTCCTGGGCACCCGCGGACGGGGCGGCGTGAAGTCCTACCTGCTGGGCAGCGTGTCGCACGAGGTGACCCAGCATGCCGACCGCGCCGTGCTCGTCGTGCCGTCGGCCGGGCTGGCGCAGCAGCGCCGCGGCTGGATGCGCAGCACCGACGAGTCCGTGGGTGTCGCATGACGCTCCCGGGGCGCGACTCCGCCGTCCAGCGTCGGCAGGTGCTGATCGTCGGCGGCGGGATCGCGGGCATCGAGGCGCTGATGGCGCTCGCCGACCTCGGCGAGAGCCGGCTGCGCCTGCGGGTCGTCGCCGCCCATCCGTCCTTCGTCCTGCGGCCGCAGATCCTCGGCGAGCCGTGGGGCGGCGGCCCGATGCACATCGACCTGGCGCGGCTGTGCCGCGCGTTCGGCGCGGACTTCACCGCCGGGACGGTCACCGACGTCGACGCGGCGGCGCATCGCGTGCGCACCGCCGACGGCGCGACGCTGGACTACGACCGGCTGCTGCTGGCCCCGGGCGCCCGGCCCGCGCTGCCCTACACCGGAGCGCGCGTCCTCGGCTTCGGCACGCTGCCGCACGAGCTCGCGGGCGCCGGGGCGGGCAGCGTCGCCATCGTGGTGCCGCCCGGCACGAGCTGGACCCTTCCGGCCTACGAGCTGGCGCTGCTGACCGCGGCCCACGCGGGTCGCGACGTGCGCGTCGTCACCGCCGAGCGCGCCCCGCTGGAGGCCTTCGGTCCCGACGCGCAGCCCGCGATCCGGTCGCTGCTGGACCGCGGGGGCGTGGGGGTCGAGACCGACCACGCCCCGCGGCTGGGCGCCGATCTCGCAGAGCTCGCCGCCACGGTGATCGCCCTGCCGCTGCTCGAGGGGCCGGCGCTGGGCGGCATGCCGCTCGACCGCCACGGGTTCGTGCGGGTCGGCCGGGACATGGCCGTCGCGGGCGCCGCCCACGTCCACGCCGCCGGCGACGCCACCGACGGCTCGATCAAGCAGGGCGGCCTCGCGGGGCAGCAGGCCGACACCGCGGCGACCGCGATCGTCCGCTCCTGTGGAGGCGCGAGCCCGCCGGTCGCCTACGAGCCGGTCCTGCGCGGCAAGCTGATCGCCGCCGACGGCGAGGAGCTGTACCTGCGCCGCGCGCTGGACGGCGTCGACGCCGGCCGGTCCTCCGGCGACCCGCTCTGGAAGCCGTCCGGCGTCGTCTGCGCGTGGCGGCTGGCCCGCTGGCTGGTCCGCCGCCGCGACGAGCTGGACGCCTACACGGTCGACCACGTGGCCCGACCGCAGCTCTCCGCGTCGTCGTGACCGAGCCTCACGCCGCGGGCTGCCGGCAGATCGTCGCGTGCAGCTCGGTGGTGAGCCGGACGACCTCGCGGGTGAGCTCGGTGTTCTGGGCGAGCAGCGTGAGGTGCTGCTCGCCGATGGCGCGCTCGCGCGCGAGCGCCCCGGCCTCGCGCGCCTCGTAGGCGTCCTCGCGGAGCTTGTCGCGCTCGGCCTGCCGCGTCTGGGCGAGCAGGATCAGCGGGGCGGCGTAGGCGGCCTGCGTGGAGAACGCGAGGTTGAGCAGGATGAAGGGGTAGGGATCCCAGCGCAGGCTGATCGCCGCGGCGTTGGCCACGATCCACAGCGCGACGAGGATCGTCTGCCCGATGATGAAGCGCGGCGTCCCGAAGAAGCGCGCGAAGCGCTCGGCCAGGATGCCGAAGCGGTCGTTGCCGAACGTCCCGTGGTGCGCCGGGCGCGGGGGATGGCCGTCGATCGCGGTCACCGTGGCGCGACCGGCGAGTACGGGTCCAGGCGCATCGCGTCGTGGTCGAGGCCGAGCGCGACCTCGACGTCGATGTGCTCCTCCTCGGCGGCGTCGGCGGTCTCGCCGTCGAGCTCGGCCAGCCAGGGGGAGAGGTAGCGGCCGTCGACCTTGCGGTGCGCCGAACAGAGGCGCAGCTGCGAGCGCGGGCCCTCGCCGTCGCCGCCGGCCAGCGGGTGCTCGAGCAGCTGGGCGCCGCGGGCGGTGAGCAGGCGGCCGCG
>JAOPZD010000368.1 GCA_025964295.1 Conexibacter sp. | reverse complement strand
CGCAGAGCGTGGCGATCGTGTCGGGGAGCGGACCGAGCGGCGTTGTCTGAGGGAGCGATCCCATGTTCATTCCTTGTCTGGTGGTGCGGTCGCCGGCGCCTAGAACAGGACGCTCAGGGCCGGGATGTCCATCGTGGTGTGGTCGAGCAGGACGCGGCGGTGCGCCAGGCGCCATGCGCCGTCGACGAGGCGCAGCCGGTCGTGGCGCTCGCCGACGAGGAAGTGCCCGGCGGTGTCGTAGCGGCCCAAGAAGAGCAGGATGTTGGTCTTGACCTCCACGCTCCCCTCGGTCTCCTGCGGGTTCACGCGGAAGTTGGTGATGAAGCGGCGCGTGCGTGACGCGGGGTCCTCGGCCCAGGCATAGCCGGTGTACAGGCGCTCGATGCGCGTGTGCAGCGAGTGCCAGTCCTCGTTCATGAACCAGCCGCCGTCGCTCGTGTCGCTCGGCGCACCGCGCTCCCGGGTGATCCGGATCGGGATCTGGTAGCTGATGTCCTCGGTCACGCAGCGCTCGTGCCACTCGCGCAGCTCGTTGTTGTCCAGGTACTCCGCCTCGCGGACGAGGAAGTCCACGGGGTCGGGTTCGGCGGTATGCATGCTCATCACGCGGTGGCGTCGGGGGCGGGGTAGGCGATGCCGGCGTCGGGGGCCCACGCCAGCGACACCCGGGCCCCGGGTTCCGTCGCGTCCGGGACGCGGGCGCGGCAGGTCCCGAGCTCGGTCTCGATGGTCAGCTCGTAGTGGTCGCCGAAGAAGGCGCGCGTCTGCACCACGCCGTCGGCGATCCCCTCTCCGGGCGCCACCAGTCGGATCTCCTGCGGCCGCAGGAGCACGACCGCCGGCCCACCCGGCTCGGCTCCAGCCGACAGCGGTCGTAGGCTGTGGCCACGGAGGTCGACCTCGACACGGTCGCCCGCGGCCGCGACGACGCGGCCGTCGAGGAACGTGCCCGAGCCGATGAAGCGCGCGGCGAAGAGCGTGGCGGGGCGTGTGTAGAGCGTCTCGGGGTCGGCGAGCTGGTCCACGCGGCCGGCGTTCATCAGGGCCACCATGCTCGACATCGTCAGCGCCTCGTCCTGGTCGTGCGTCACGACCATGAACGTCGTGCCGACCTCGCGGTGGATGCGCAGCAGCTCCTCGCGCATGAGGTGCCGGACGTTGCGGTCCAGCGCGGCGAGCGGCTCGTCGAGCAGGAGGAGGCGCGGCTCGTTGACGAGCGCGCGGGCCAGCGCGACACGCTGCGCCTGGCCGCCGCTGAGCTGGGAGGGGAGGCGGTCGCCGAGGCCGTCCAGCGCGACCAACTGGAGCATCTCGTCCACGCGCTTGGCGAGCGCCGGGTCCTTGCGTCGCCGGAAGCGCCGTCCCGTGGTCGGGCCGAAGGCGATGTTGTCGCGCACGCTGAGGTGCGGGAAGAGGGCGTACTGCTGGAAGACCAGGTTGAACGGCCGCCGTTCGGGCGGGATGCCGAGCAGGCCCCGCCCCTCGAACAGCACGTCGCCGCTGTCGGGCGATTCGAAGCCGGCCAGGATCCGCAGCAACGTCGTCTTGCCGCAGCCACTGGGCCCGAGGAGGCTGAAGAACGAGCCCTCGGGGACGGAGAACGTGACGTCCTGCAGCGCGAGGACGGAGTCGAATGACTTGCGGACGCCGCCGATGTCGAGCAGCGTGCCGGCAGGAGTCGGCCCGGTAGGCGTCGCGGCCTCGGCGGCAGAAGCGAAGCCGTCCGCGATCATCGTGCCACTCCCTTCGCGCTCCGCAGCGAACCGCGCAGGATCAGGCCGCCGACGAGGAGCCCGAGCCACGGCATCACCAGGAGGATCGTCGTGACGGCGTTGATGGACGGGTCGACTGACAGGCGCATTTTGGACACGACGTAGAGCGGCAGCGTGGGCGTCTGCCCGGCGGTGAAGTTCGTGATCAAGGTCTCGTCAAAGGAGAAGGCGAAGGACAGGGCGGCCGCGCCGAGCACCGCCGGCGCGATGATCGGCAGCGTGATGCGGCGTAGGACGAGGAGCGGGTGCGCGCCGAGGTCTCGCGCAGCCTCCTCCATGTGGAGATCGAAGTTGCTCAGCCGCGCGACCACGACGACGATCACGTACGGGACCACGTAGACGAGGTGGCCGGCGAAGACGGTGTAGAGCGACAGCGGCTGGGCGAACGCCGCGATCGCGGTGAGCATCGAGACGCCGATCAGGAGCGGCGGCAGCATGACCGGCACGAGCGAGAAGCCCTGGACCGCCCGCTCCAGGCGTCCGGACCGACGGCTGAAGACGAAGGCGCTCATCGTCCCCACGATCACCGCGGCGACGGAGACGCAGAGCGCCACCTTCACGCTCGTGCCCAGGGCCGCCGAGAACGAGGGGTCGTCGAAGATCTTCTGGAACCAGCGCGTCGACAGCCCCTTCGGCGGCCAGCTGAGGTTCGCCTCGGAGTTGAAGGCGAAGACGACGGCCACGACCAGCGGCGCGTACAGGAACGCCATGATGAGCCCGACGGCCATCGTGAGCGGGCGCGGCCGGCGCATCAGGTCCCCACGGCCGCCGTGCGCGGCAGCAGGCGCATGGCCTTGAAGGCGGCGCGCAGCAGCAGGTAGACGAGGGCGAAGGCGAGCACCATCACGAAGGAGAGCGCCGCCCCGAGGGGGTAGTTGCCGGCGATTCGCAGCTGGTCGGAGATCGCGGTGCCGAAGGTGACGCCGCCCGGTCCGCCGAGGAACACCGGCGTGATGTAGTCGCCGGCGCTGAGGAAGAACGTGAACGCCGTGGCCGACAGCAGCGCGGGGCCGGTCAGCGGCAGCGTGATGCGGCGGAATGCCTCCGCGCCGCCGGCACCGAGGTCCCGGGCCCCTTCGTGCAGCGTGTGCGGGATCGTCGTCATGCTCGCGTAGAGGACCAGTGCGGTGAAGGGCAGGAACAGGTTGACCTGGGCGATGACCACGGCGACGCGCGAGAACAGCAGGAAACTCAGCGGGTCGTGGATCACCCCGAGCGACTCGAGCGCCGTGTTGATCACCCCGCGCTCGCCCAGCAGCGTGCGCCACGCATACACGCGGGCGAGGAAGCTCGCCATCATCGAGACGACGACGAGCGCCAGGATGAGGCCGCGACCCCGCCCCGCGCGGAACGCCAGGTAGTAGCTCAGCGTGTAGCCGAGCAGGACGGTGACGACGGTCGTCGGGGCCGCGATCGCGAGCGTGTGCGAGGCGAGCTTGCGGTACAGCGGGTCGCTGAGCGCCTCGGTGTAGTTGTGCAGGTGGAACCCCGGCTGCGGCTCGAGCATCTCGAACGTGAAGAACGAGTAGACGAAGAACGTCCCCGCCGGGATCACGATCGTGAGCAGGAGCACCAGCCCCAGGGGGCTGAGCAGGCCTAGCCCGAGCCTTCGGTTGATGCGCATGTCGAGCCCGCCGCTTCCCTAGGCCGCCGCGGCCTTGACCTCTTCCCAGGCCTTGAGGGCCTGGTCACCGGTCACAAACTTGTCGGATTTCACCGGGTAGCCCAGCGGCAGGACGATCTCGTCGCTGATGAACTTGTCGACGTTGTCGTACGGCACGATCTTCTGCACCTGGGCGTCGAGCAGCGGCACGACCTCGGGGTTGGGGACGCCGGCGTACAGCGCGTTCGCGGCCTGGGCGGCGACCTTGCCCTTCAGCGACTCCTCGCACCACGCCAGCGCGGTGGTCCGGTTGTCGGCCGTCGGCGGGATGAACAGCGAGTCGCAGTAGCCCAAGGCGCCGCCCTGCGGGACGACGGTCTTGGCCTTGCCGCCCTTGTCCTTGATCAGCGCGTCGATGCCGATCCAGCCGAGGAAGACGAGGTCGACCTCGCCGCTGGCCAGCAGCGACACCTGGTCACCGGTGGTCGGCGTGAACGTCTTGAGCTGCTTGACGAGGCGCACGAGCCACTTCTTGACGTCCTCGAGCTGCGGCTGGGTGAGCTGCGTAGGGTCGTAGCCCAGGATCACGGCGGCGAGCTGCACGTTCTGCTTGCCGTCGTCGAAGGCCGCGACGCGACCCTTCATCTCGGGGTCGAACATGACGTCCCACGACTTGGGCTCGTCGATCCGGTCCGGTGCATAGGTCAGGCCCAGCACGCCCCAGTTCCACGGCACCGAGTTGTAGGTGCCGTCCTCGTTGCGCCATGGGGCCTTCTGGAAGGCGGGGTACATCTTGGCGAGGGTCGGCACCTCCTCCTCCGTGATCTTCGAGAGGATCCCGAGCTGGGACCAGTAGCCGAGGAAGGCCTGGTTGGCGATGCTGAGGTCGATGCCGCGCCCGGCGGGCGACTTGATCTTGGACTCGGGATCTGAGGCGACGCCGATGTAGGACGCCTTGACGTTCACCTGGTGCTGCTTCTTCCAGGCGGCCATCTCCTTGGGGAGGTCGTAGCCCTCCCACGTGTACATGTCGAGCTGTCCGCCGAGCTTGCCGCTCGAGGCGCCGGAGGAGCCATTCCCGCCGCAGGCGCTCAGCAGGCCGCCGGCGCCGAGCGCACCCAGCGTGAGGCCCGCTCGCTGCAACAGCTTTCGCCGGTTGAACGGATCATTGAGGAACAGCTGATCCGGGGTCTGGCCTTCAGTGCGCAATGTCCCTCCGAGGTCCGGGATGGCGGTTGTTCGACATATCGAACAACCGTTCACAAGCAATCTATGAGAGCACTGGAGCGGTGTCAAGACCGTTCGAGCCCGCGGTCAGCCCGCCATCGACGATGAACGGCTGACCAGTGCAGAAGGAGGCGTCGTCGGAGCACAGGAACGCCACCAGCGGGGCGACCTCCGCCGGTGTTCCGATGCGCCCGAGCGCGTGCATCCGCGCGGCCGCCCCACGCGCCGCCGCAGGGTCGGGCTGCACGTCGAAGTAGCGCTGCGGCATGCCCGTGTCGATATAGCCCGGGCAGACGCAGGTGCAGCGGATGCCGTCAAGGCCGAAGTCGACGGCGATCGATCGCGTCAGCGCGATGAGGCCTCCCTTGGAGGCGCAGTAGGCGCCGAGCGAGGGCTCGGCCCAGAGCCCCACCGCTGAGGCCATGTTGACGATGGAGCCCCCGCCCAGCGCGCGCATCCGCGGGATCGCCGCGCGGGCGCAGAGGTAGGCGCCCTTGAGGTTGACCCCGAGGACGTCGTCCCACTCCTGCGGCGAGGTGTCGAGGATCGTCTTCTCGTGCTGGATGCCGGCGTTGCAGACGAGCGCGTGGGGGCCGCCGAGCTCCTCGGCGCGCACCATCAGCGCCTCCACCGACGCCTCGTCGGCGACATCGCACGTCCACGCGTGCGCGGTCCGGCCGCCCGCGCCGATCTCCGCGGCGACGGCCTCGGCGCCGGACCCATCGATGTCGGCGCACAGCGCCAGCGCGCCGTCGGCCGCGACGCGATGCGCGATCTCGCGCCCGATCCCCGACGCGGCGCCGGTGACGACGATCATCTTGCCGGCGAGCGTCATAGTCCGATGGCCTCCAGCGGATCGCGCGTGAGGATCCCGGCCACCGTGGCGCGCAGCACCTCGGGTGCGTCGGGGTCGTCTCGCCATCCCTCGAGCACCGCGACGGTGTCGGGCGTGCGGGAGAACGGCCAGTCGGTGCCGAACAGCAGCTTGTCGCCGCAGCCGTACTCCCCTGCGCTGATCAGCGCGGCGCGGAACTGCACGGGGCGAGAGATGAGCGCGGAGACGTCGGCGAACACGCGCGGGTGCTTGCGCACCACCGCGATGCACTCGTCGACCCATGGGTGCCCCAGATGTGCGATGACGATCGGCATCTCGGGGAACCGGATCGCGACGTCGTCGATCTGGCGGGGCAGGGCATAGGCGAGGATCGCCTTGCGAACGAACGTCGTGCCCTGATGCCACATCACGGGCAGCCGGCGCTCGGCGATCGCCTCGTACATGGCGTAGGCCTCGGGCCCGAGCGGGTCGAAGCCCTGGTACGTGGGAGCGAGCTTGACGCCGCGCAGCCCGAGCTCCTCGGTGGCGCGCGCGAGCTTCTCACGCGCGTTGCGGCGAAGCGGATCGATCGAGCTGAAGCCGATCAGCCGGCGCGGGTCGCGGCGCACGTAGTCGGCGACGAACTCGTCGGGCACCATGAACCCGGCGTGCTCGGCGTCGAAGGCCAGCACGACCGAGCGATCGGCCGCCGCGGCGTGCTCGGCGTGTGCCTCGTCGTCGGCGCGGAGGCCGACGGCTCCGGGCCACGCCCGCAGCAGGTCGCTCATGAACTCGGCGGTGACGTGCTCGGGCGCCCAGATATGCGTGTGCACGTCGCCCGCGAGGCGCGCGGCGGTCACAACGCCACCGCCAGTGCGCGGATCTGCTCCATGTCCGGCACGACGCCGAGACCTGGACCGGTCGGCAGGCGCACCATGCCGTCCTCGAGACGCAGCGGGTCGGCGACCAGCGACCGGCTCAGCGGGTCCGACGACGTGTTGAACTCCAGGAACGTCTCGCGCGGCAGGAAGGCGATGAAGTGCAGCGTGGCGGCGGTCAGCAGGTCCGAGCCCCACGCGTGCGGGCAGATCATCAGGTTGAGCTCATCGGCGAGGTAGGCGATGCGGCGCGCGATCGTCAGGCCCCCGCAGCGCGAGAGGTCCGGCTGCAGCACGTCGATGCCCGAGCCGGCCAGATGGCGGAAACTCCACGCCGTCGCCTCGGCCTCGCCCGCGGCGATCCGCGTCGAGACCGCCTCACCCAGGCGCCGGTAGGTGTCGTAGTCCTCGGGGAAGCAGGGTTCCTCCACCCAGAACGGGGCCGAGGGCTCCAGCGCGTTGATGAGCTGGATGGCGTCCTTCAGCGTGCGCCGGCGCCGCCAGCCGGCGTCGACCATGAGGTCGCGCTCATCGCCCAGCGTCTCGCGCGCGGCCTCCACCAGGGCGACGTCCTTGCGCAGGTCCTCGCCGAAGGGGCCCCAGCCGAACTTCACCGCGCGGAACCCCTCGTCGATGTAGTGCTGGGCCGCCTCCCGCATCCCGGTCGGAGTCGTGCGGAACAGCGTGCTCGCGTACGCGACCGCTGCGTCGCGGCGCTTGCCGCCCAGCAGCGTCGCGACCGGCAGTCCGGTCGCCTTGCCGATGATGTCCCAGCAGGCGATGTCGATCCCGCTGATGGCCTGGAGCACCGCGCCGCGCCGGCCGAAGTAGAACGAGCCCTTGTAGAGGCGGTCCCACAGCTCCTCGACCTGCATCGGGTCGCTGCCGACGGCCAGCGACCGCAGCCCGGAGAAGAAGCCTGACGCCTCGCCGGGCGCCCCGACGATCGCGGACACGACGTGGGGCTGGGTCTCCATCTGGGCATAGCCGCTGATGCCCTCGTCGGTCGTGACGACGAGGACGCAGGTGCGCTTCGGCCCGTGCGACTCCGTGCCGTCGGAGTGCGTGCCGTAGTCGCCCGGGGCCTCGACGACGAGGACTTCGATGTCGGTGATCTTCACTCGGAGTCCTCGAGGATCCGGTAGGTGATGTCCTTGACGCCGTCGAAGCGGATGCTCTCGCAGGCGTCGGCGAGCTCCTCGAGCCCCTCGATGATCTCGCCGAAGTGGTTGGCCGGGTACAGCCCCGTCGGCGACATCGGCAGCGAGTCGCGGCCGTACCAGATGGCGATGTGCCAGTACTCGCTCGTGGTCGCGTCCGCGCGGAACCGCTTCGGCACGTCCATCGGGCGATAGCCCTCGTGCTGATGGAACAGGTAGAGGTCGCCCGGCGCCGGGAAGACGCTCTGGTTCTCGGCGCCGGGGTCGACGTCCGGCCCCGGGATCAGCGTGAACACCTCGCGCCCGGCGCGGATGGCGTGCAGGCCCGGTCCCGTGTAGGGCAGGGAGCTCTTCAGCGCCGCGATCGTCTTGGGGCAGTACTCGTCGTAGAGTCGCGCGACGGCCCGCGCGCCCGTCGCCGGCACGGCGATCTCCATGCGCGTCATCGGACGCCCTCCGCGGCCGCGACCGCCCGGCGCTTCTCGGTCTGGACGCGCACGAGGTCGTCGGCGATCGCCAGCAGCTTGCGCCGCTCGGGCGTGACCTGCTCCAGCGGCGGCAGCAGCTCGGCGGAGTCGAACAGCCCACGCTGGCCGAAGATCTCCTTGGTGGTGGCGATCTCGTCGCCGATGCCGAAGACGTGCAGCACCGGGGCGATCTCCGTGGAGAAGACGCCGAACGCCGCCTCGAGGTCGCCTTGGCGGGCGTGGTCCCAGACGCGGCGGAAGGGCTCGGGGCACAGCGCCGGGGCGATGATCATCATGCCGTCGACGCCCGCGGCGATGTAGCGGAAGGCGATTGGATCGTCGCCGCCGAAGACGCGCAGGCCGGCGCTCTGCCAGGCTTCGATCTTGGTGAGGTCGTGATCGGTCAGCTTGACCGCCTTCAGGCTGCCGACGTGCTCGGCCCAGCCGATCGGGTCTCCGGCCTTGATGTTGGTCTTCGTGGCCGCGGGGTTGTCGTAGAAGACGAGGTCGACCTCGAGGATGCGGTCGAGCTCGGTGAGGTAGGACCGGATGCCCGACGCGCTGTTGGCGAAGTAGTACGGCGACGCGCATAGGACGCCGGCGGCGCCGTGCTCCTGGGCGTGGTTCGCGACGGCCAGCGCGTCGGTGATGCTGGTGTGGGTCACGCCGACGACGACCGCCTTGTCGGCCGGCGTGGCGGCCAGCGCGAACTCGGCGATCTCCTGCCGTTGCCCCGTGGTCATCGATGGGGCTTCGCCCGTACTGCCGAGCAACGTGTAGCCATCCACATGCGGCAGCATGTGTTCAAGCAGGCGCTCGAAGCTTGCACGGTCGAACTTGCCGTCGCGGATGGGCGTCGGGATGACGGGGAGAATCCCCTCTACGGGCACGGGTGGCCCTCCTTCATGGGTGTCATGGGGTCAACGGCCTCGCGCATCCGGCCAGCGGCCTGCGCAAGAAGTTCGGGATCGGCTGCGGACGCCGCGCTGACGAGCGAGGAGCCCAGGGCGACCGCGGCGGCGCCGGCGTCGAGGAAGGCCTTCATGTTGCTCGCGTCGACGCCGCCGGTCGGGACCAGCTGCAGGTCCGGGAAGGGCCCGCGGAGGTCGCGGACGTACCGTGGGCCGACGACTGCCGCCGGGAAGAGCTTGATGAGGCCCGCGCCCGCCTGCCGCGCGCTCATGACCTCGGTCGGCGTCAGGGCGCCGGGGATGTGCAGGACGTCCTGCTCGCGGCCCCAGGCGACGGTGGCGGCGTCGAGCCCGGGCGAGACGAGCCAGCCCGCCCCGGCCTCGACGGCGGCCTCCGCGCCGCGGACGTCGAGGATCGTCCCGGCGCCGACGAGCAGGGGGAGGTCTGCCGCCGCCACGCGGCGGATGGCCTCGAGCGAGCCGGCCGCGGCCAGGCTGAGCTCCAGAACCTGGACGCCGCCCTCGGCGAGCGCGTACGCCGCGGCCTCCGCCGCACCGGCGTCGTCGAGGCGGATGATCGCGACGAGGCGGGCGTCGAGGATCTGCTGTGTCGCGGCCGCCGCGGTCACCGGACCAGCTCCACGCGCCCGTCGCTGAGCAGCGACTCGGCCTCGGCGGGATCGACGCGGGCCTGATCGCCGCGCAGCGTGCATTTGAGCGCCGCGACGGCGGTCCCCCGCGCCAGTGCGCTCGGCAGGTCGCCGCGCAGCAGGCCCCAGAGCAGCCCGGCGACGAACGCGTCGCCGGCGCCGAACGGGTCGACGACCGTGGCCGGGATCGCGGCCTGCACCAGCGCCGGGCCGTCGCCGTCGACCGCGATGCAGCCGCGCTCGCCGAGCGTGAGCACGAGGGCGTCGGCCTGCGGGCAGCAGGATGTGCGCAGCGCGCGGGCGATCGCCTCGTCGGAGCCCTCGAGGCCGAAGACGCGCTTGGCGTCGGCGCGGGCGCACACCACCAGGTCGGCCTGGCGCAGCAGCGGCTCCAGCGCGGCACGGGCCTCGGCAGGGCTCCACAGCTGGGCGCGGTAGTTGACGTCGACGCACACCGCCGCGCCTTCCGCCCGGGCCTGCGCGACGAAGCGCTCGGTCATGGTGTGCGACATCGGGCCGAGCGCGGGCGTGATCCCGGAGACGAGGGCCCAGGCCGCCCCCGCGAGGACGCAGGGGTCGAGGTCGTCCGGCGCCATCTCGGTGAAGGCCGAGCCGCGGCGGTCGTACCAGACGCGTGTGGCGCGGGGCTCGACGCCGGCCTCGGCGAAGAAGAGGCCGAGACGGGTGTCGGCTGGAGCCCAACGAACGTGGGCGACGTCGACGCCGGCGCCGGCGAGGTCCGCGGCGACCCGGCGGCCCAGCGGAGTCTCTGGCAGGCGGCTGAGCCAGGCGACGTCGACGCCGAGCTGCGCGAGCCCGACCGCGACGTTCGCCTCGGAGCCCGCGACCTGGACCTCCAGGTCACCGGCCTGCTCCAGGCGGTCGCCGAGGCGCGTGGTCAGCCGCAACATGGCTTCGCCGAGGGCCACGACCGCATGACGTCCCGTCTGCGGCCTGTTCAGCATTCGGAACGCCCGTTCAACATGCCGCCACGCTAGCAGTTGGGTCCGGACGGTTCAACGTGCAGTGGACGAGACGTGGGGAGCGCCCGTCGCAGCAGCCTGGCCGCCCGGGGCTGTCGCCTCACCCCCTCCCGATCAGCCGAGGAGCTCGCCCAGCTCGCGGGCGGCGACGGCCACCCGCTCCCCAAGGTCGTCGACCATTTCCGGTCGTACCTGCGTCGCCAGTCCCGTGACCCCCACTGCGGCGAGGACCCGCTCGGTTCCGTCGAAGACCGGTGCCGCGATGCACGAGACGTTCGCGGTCTCCTCCTCCTGCTCGTACGCGTAGCCGCGCCGGCGCGTCTCCTCGAGGCGCGCGTCGAAGTCGGCACGGCTTCGGGCGGCCTGCGGCGTGCCGCCGGTGAATCGGTAGCGGCTCATCAGGCGATCCAGCTCGTGGCGTGGGAGGTGCGCGACGATCGCACGAGCCAGCGCGGTCAGGTGCAGAGAGGCGCGCTTGCCGGGGTAGGTTTCGAAGCGGATGAAGCCGGGGGCCTCGACCTTGTCGGCGTAGATGACGCCGGCCTGGTCGAGGAGCGCCAGGTGCGCCGGCATCCCGGTCGCGCGAGCCAGCTGCTCGAGCACCGGCTTGGCGAACGAGAGGACATCGACGTTGCGGCCGGCCTGCGCGCCCACCGAGACGACCTTCAACGTGAGGGACCAGCTCTGGTCGGGGTGGCGGCGCACGTACCCCGCGCTCTCGAGCGTCGACAGGATGCTGAAGCAGGAGGACTTCGGCATCTCGAGCGCGCGGGCGATGCCGCTGACGCCCAGCGGCTCGCCCGTGGATGCCAGGTGCTCGACGATCTGGAGTGCGCGACCGACCGCGGGGACGAAGTAGCGGCTTTCTGGTCCCGCGTCCGACCGCCCCGGTGAGGAAGGTGCCATTCCCGTAGCCTAGAACCCCTGTTCAGGAAAAGGAACACCCGTCCTGAGCTCGTGGTCGACGCTCGCGCGGTGCTCGGCGAGGGTCCCAGCTGGGACGCACGCCGCGGCGTGCTGCACTGGGTCGACATCGACCGCGGCCGGGTCCACACGTTCGACCCGCGGACCGGCACGGGTCACATGCGCGACGTCCGACAGCACGTGGGCTTCGCGGTCCCGCGCGCGTGCGGCGGCCTCGCGGTGGGGGTGGGCAGCGCGTTCGCGCTCCTCGACGACGGGGCGACGGAGCCGCGGATCGTCGCCGACCTGCCCGGCAACGGCACGGCGACGCGCATGAACGACGGGCGGTGCGACTCGGCCGGGCGCCTTTGGGCGGGAACGATGGGTCTGGGCGCCGAGCCGGGCGCCGGGACGCTGTACCGCCTCGATCCCGATCACCGCGTCCACACCATGATCGAGGGCGTGACGATTTCCAACGGGATCGACTGGAGCCCGGATGATCGGCGAATGTATTACGTCGACAGCGCGACCGGCCGGATCGACATCTTCGACTTCGACGCCGCTGCCGGCCGCATCTCCAACCGGCGCCCGTTCGCGCAGCTCCCGGAGACCGACGGCGAGCCGGATGGTCTCACGGTCGACCTCGACGGCCACGTCTGGGTCGCCGTTTGGGCCGGTTCGGCGGTTCGGCGCTACACGCCCGACGGCACCCTCGCCGGGGAGCTGCGCCTCCCGGCATCGCTCGTGACGAGCTGCGCGTTCGGCGGCGATGACCTCCGTGACCTCTATGTGACCACCGCGCGGTGCGACCTGACGCCGCAGCAGCTGGAAGCCCAGCCACAGGCGGGAGGCGTGTTTCGCGTGCGGCCCGGCGCGCGCGGACGGCCGGCGACGCCCTTCGCCGGGTAGCGCTCCGGCCGGCCTGCTCCACGGTCGCAGGCTCGAGCTGCACTACCGGTCGAATCGCGCACCCTCGGCGTCGGTGGCTGGCTCGCCCTCCTCCCACGGCGCGGCGTTCCCGGCCTTCGCAAGGCCGCGGCTCACCATGTACCCCGCCGTCAGGATGCCCACGATCAACCACGTGTCGGCAGCGGTGAGACGGTCGTCGTGGCCGTCGCCGGCCTTCGTGACCAGGCCCGCCACGAGGACGCCGATCGTCGCCGCGATGTAGGCATAGAACTCGGTCGTCCTGGACGAGTGCTTCGTCTCGGCGGCAAGGATGCGCACATCGGCGCGGCGTGCCACGGGTGTCCTGGCGGCGCCCCGCCCGGTCGCTGCACCAGTACCAGCCATG
>JAOPZD010000365.1 GCA_025964295.1 Conexibacter sp. | reverse complement strand
GGCCTGGTCACCCGCGACCGCTCGGCCGACGACCGCCGCGCGGTCCGGATCGCGCTGACCGGCGCCGGCGCCGCTGCCGTCGAGGACCGGCGCGAGCGGATGCACGCGCGCCGCCGCGCGCTGTTCGACCAGCTCTCGCCGTCCGAGCGCCGCGCCGCCGCCAAGGTGCTGGCGCGCCTGGCCTCCGCCTACGAGGACCTCCCGGCGACGATGCCCACCGCGACCCCGTCGGCGGCCTAGCCATGGGGTCCGGCCTGCCCAAGGACGTCCGGCCGATCGCCATCGTGGTGGTGATCGGGGCGATCATGTCGATCCTCGACGCGACGATCGTCAACGTCGCGCTGCAGACGCTGCGCGCCGACCTCGGCGTCTCGCTCGCCACGATCCAGTGGGTCAGCACCGGCTACCTCCTGGCCCTCGCCGCCGTCATCCCGCTCACGGGCTGGATGGCCGAGCGCTACGGCCCGCGGCGCGTCTGGATGGTCGCCGTCGCCGCGTTCGTCGCGACCAGCGCGCTGTGCGGCGTGGCGTGGACGGCCGACAGCCTGATCGCGTTCCGCGTCCTGCAGGGCCTCGCCGGCGGCATGATCATGCCGATCGGGATGATCACCCTCGCCCAGGCGGCGGGGCCCAAGCGCATGGGCCGCGTGATGAGCGTCGTCGGCGTCCCGATGCTGCTCGGGCCGGTCGTCGGCCCGGTGCTCGGCGGCTTGTTGGTGGACAACCTCAGCTGGCGATGGATCTTCTTCGTCAACGTCCCGGTCGGCGCGGTCGGCCTCGTGCTGGCCTACAAGCTGCTGCCGCGCGGTCGTGCCGCTGGCCACGCCTCGGAGGCCGGCCACGCGACGCCGCCGCTGGACAAGCTCGGCCTGCTGCTGCTCTCGCCCGGTGTGGCGGCCGTCGTGTTCGGGCTCTCCGAGGTGGGGACGCACCGGACGCTGACGGCGCTCAGCGCCTGGCTGCCGATCGTCGTCGGCGTCGCGATGGTCACGGCGTTCGTGGTCCGCGCCGTGCGGATCGAGCACCCGCTCGTCGACGTCCGCCTGTTCCGCGGGCGCGGCTTCAGCGCGGCGGCCGCGACGACGACCCTGATCGGCGGCGCGCTGTTCGGGTCGATGATCTTGCTGCCGCTCTACTACCAGGTGGTGCGCGGCCAGTCGCCGCTGCACGCCGGGCTGCTGATGATGCCCCAGGGCCTCGGCGCGGCGATCGGGATGAACGTCGCCGGGCGGCTGACCGATCGCATCGGCGCGGGCCGCGTCGTCCCCGTCGGGCTGTTGTTGTTGGCCTTGGGCACGATCCCCTACGCGACGATCGGCGGCGACACCGGCTACGGGATCCTCCTGGCCGGCCTGTTCGTGCGCGGCATCGGGCTGGGCGGGACGATGATGCCGGCGATGGCCGCGGCCTACGCGACGCTCGACAGCGGCGCGGACGTCCCGCGTGCGACACCCATGTTGAACGTGTTGCAGCGCGTCGGCGGGTCCTTGGGCGTGGCGGTCCTGACCGTCATCCTGGAGAACTCGCTGCAGAGCGAGGTGTCCGGCGCGACGGGTGGGCGGGGCGTGCCCGGCGGGGGCGACGGCGCGGTCGGCGGGACGCTGCCCAGCGCGGTCCGCGAGCGCCTGGTCGATCCGCTCGGCGCCGCGTTCGCGCACGCCTACACGTGGTCGCTGGTGGGCATCCTCCTGGCGCTGGTCCCGGCGCTGCTGCTGATGCGCGAGGAGCGGCGGGCGCGGCTGCGCGCGGCGGCCGCGGGCGACGACGCGTCCTCGCCGCCGGTCCCCGTCGCGGCCTGAGCGCCGATCACCGCGGCGACCACCTCGGGGTCGAACTGCGTGCCCGAGCAGCGGCGCAGCTCGGTCAGCGCGGTGTCCAGCGGCCGCGCGTGGCGGTAGGGGCGGTCCGACGTCATCGCGTGCAGGGCGTCGCAGACGGCGACGATCCGGGCGGGGAGCGGGATCGCGTCGCCGCGCAGGCCGTCCGGGTAGCCGGCGCCGTCGTAGCGCTCGTGGACGGCGCGGACCAGCGGCGCGACGCCGGTCAGCAGCGGGATGCGCTGCAGCAGCGCGGCGCCGATCGCCGAGTGCTCCTTGATCTCCTCGAACTCGCCCTCGGTGAGGCGTCCCGGCTTGCTCAGGAGATCTGAGCGCACGCCGATCTTCCCGATGTCGTGCAGCAGCGCGGTGTAGCGCAGGGGGCGCAGCTCGGCGTCGCTGAGGCCCAGGTCGCGGCCGGTCTGCAGCGCGAGGTCGGCGACGACGTCGGCGTGGTCGGCGGTGTAGGCGTCCTTGGTCTCCAGGACGTCGGCGAGCACGCCGAGGGTCGTGGCGAAGCTCGTCTCGAGCTCCTGGGTGAGCGCGGCGCGGTGCAGGGCGGCGCCGACCTGGGCGGCGACGGCGTCGGCCAGCAGCAGGTCGTCGTCGCCGAACGCGTGGGTGGCGAGCTGCTCGAGGTTGAGCACGCCCCAGATGCGGCCGTCGACGTGGATGGGGAGGCTCAGCTCGGAGCCGGGATCGGAGCGCGGGTCGCGGCGCAGGTAGTCCGGGTCGGTCGTGGTGTCGGCGATGACCGCGGGCTGGCCGGTTCTGGCGACCCGTCCGTTGACCCCTTCCTGTATGGGTTGCTCGTGGGCGAGGAAGTCGTCGTGGTCGGCGAGCGGGCCGGCGGCGGCGACGATGCGCAGGATGCCGTCGGCGTCCAGGCGCTGGATGACGGCGAGGAAGAAGCCGAAGGCGGAGTGCAGCTCGCCGACGGCGGCCGAGGCGATGGCGTCGGGCTCGTCGAGAGGCGCGAGCTTGGTGGCGAGGCGGGCGGCGACGGCCAGGCGGGAGCGCGCGCCGGGGTCGGGCTGGGTTGCGTCGTCGCCCGCGGGGTGCGTGGCGACGCGGCCCTTGTTGGTGTACATCGCTGCGTCGGCCGCGGCGAGCAGGGCGTCGCGCGTGGTGCCGTCATGCGGGTGGGTGGCGATGCCGAAGCTGACGCCGTCGCGGTGGGCGGTGCGCTCGATCGC
>JAOPZD010000344.1 GCA_025964295.1 Conexibacter sp. | reverse complement strand
CTCGTCGGCGACCTCGCGGGCGAAGCCCATCTCGTGGGTGGCGATGAGCATCGTCATCCCGCCGGCCTTGAGGTCGGCGACGAGCTGCAGTATCTCGCCGACCAGCTCGGGGTCCAGCGCGCTGGTGATCTCGTCGAGCAGCAGGGCGCGCGGCTGGGTCGCCAGCGCCCGGACGATCGCCACGCGCTGCTGCTGGCCGCCGCTGAGGCGGTCCGGGAAGTCGGCCTCGCGGCCGCCGAGGCCGAAGCGCTGCAGCAGATCGCGGGCGCGGTCGGTCGCCTCGGCCCGGCCGACGCCGTGCGCGCGCACCGGCGCGAGCACGACGTTGTCCAGGACGCTCATGTGCGGAAACAGGTTGAAGGCCTGGAAGACCATGCCCAGGCGCTTGCGCACGCCGGGCGGCGCGACGGCCGGATCCGTGATGACCTCGCCGTCGAGCAGGACGTCGCCGTCGTCGATCTCCTCGAGCAGGTCGATGCAACGCAGCAGCGTCGACTTGCCCGAGCCCGACGCGCCGATGAGCGCGATCGCGTGGTGCTCGGCGACGGCGAGGTCGATGCCGCGCAGGACCTGACGCTCGCCGTAGGCCTTGGTGACGCCGCGGACCTCCAGGACGGGCGCGGCCGCGGCGGTCATCCGGTCACCTCGACCACGCCGCGCACCTGGCGGTTGCGCGCCTGGAGGTGGTCGACGATCCGCGCCATCGGGATCGTCACGCACAGGTAGAGCACCGCGGCGGCGACCAGCGGCGTGTAGATGAAGTTCGACGCCGCCTCGATCTGCGCGACGCGGAAGGCCTCCATCGGGCCCAGGAACGAGATCAGCGCGACGTCCTTCTGCAGGGCGATGAAGTCGTTGAGCAGCGGCGGGATCACGCGCCGGATCGCCTGGGGCAGGACGACGTGGCGCATCGCCTGGCCGCGGGTCAGGCCCAGCGCCAGCGCGCCGGCCATCTGCGACGGGTGCACGGAGTCGATGCCGCTGCGGTACACCTCGGCGACGTAGCCCGAGTAGCTCAGCGTCAGCGCCGCGCCGCCGAGGACCAGCGGGTCGGTGGGCAACCCCTTAAGGTCGAGCGCAAGCACGCCGAAGCCGACCAGGTACACGAACAACACGACCGGTACGCCGCGCGTGATGTCGCTGAACACCGCGGCGAGCAGCCGCACCGGGAACAGCGCGGGCGAGCGCGTCGTGCGCACGAGCGCGACGACGAGGCCGACGACGAGCACGCACAGCTCGACGATCACGAACAGCTTGACGTCGAGCCAGAAGCCCTTCAGGACGGCGGGGAACGAGTCCTTGAAGTCGCCCCAGTCGAAGTACGTGGCCTTGACGTCGGCCCAGCCGGGCGAGGTCAGGACGATGGCGGCCAGGCCGCCGAGGACGACGAGCGTCGAGAGCGCGGAGATCGCCATCCCGCGCCGCGCGCGCCGCCGCCGGGCGGCGACGCGCACCTGCTGGCGCTAGGTGCTCAGCGCTGCTCCGGGGAGCCGGCCGCGGCGCACATCCACTGAGTCTCGAGCTGATTGAGCTCACAGGACTTGGCGAGCGTGTCGACCGCCTTGCTGACGCACGGCGTCAGCTTGGAGCCCTTCTGCAGCAGCGCGCCCCAGGTGTCGCCGCCCGGCGCCTGGAACTGGCCGACGATCTTGGAGTTCTCGACCTGCGCGGCGGTGAGGTAGAACGCCGTCGGGAGGTCGACGACGACCGCGTCGACGCGGCCGGTCTTCAGCGCGCGGACGACGTCGTTTGAGTCGTTGAAGACCTGCGGCTGGGCGCTGGGCTTGATCGTCGCCGTCGTGGCGTCGAGGCTGGTGGTGCCGATCTGGACGCCGAGCTTGGTCGTCTTGAGATCGGCCAGCGACTTGGCGTTGGCGGCGCCGGACTTGCTCAGCGCCACCACGGCCTGCGGGGCCGTGTAGTACGGCGTCGAGAAGTCCACGCGCTTGGCCCGCGCGGGCGAGATCGAGATCTGGTTGACGTCGAAGTCGAACTTCTTGGGGCCCGGCGCGTAGGACGAGTTGAACGGCTCGACCGTCCACTTGACCTCGGCCGGCGCGAAGCCGAGCTGCTTGGCGATCGCGTAGGCGACGGCGCTCTCGAAGCCCTTGCCGTTGGCCGGCTTGTCGTCGACGAAGTACGGCGGGTAGGCCGGCTTGTCGGTGGCGACGGTGAGCTGTCCGGCGTTGACGAGCGACAGGCTCGCCTTGTCGCAGGCGCTCGCGGCGGTCGTGGTCGTGGCGGCCTGCGTCGACCCGCCGGACGTGTCGTCGTTGCTGCTGCCGCAGGCGGCGAGCAGCAGGGCGGCGGGGATCAGGGCGACCGCGAGCAGCGGGCGAAGGGGCTTCATGGGGGTGCTCCGGGGTGACGGGGAGTCGGCAACATCCGGTTGCCGATCGGGAATAGCGGGGTTCAATCTACCGCGCACGCGGGCCACCGCGCGATCGAGGCCCGGCGGGAGGCGGCCGTCGGTCGACAGCCACGACCCCGCGAGGATCAGCAGCAGGCCCGCGACGGCGCCCGTGCCGGGGCGCTCGTCGAGCACCGCGACGCCGAGCGCGACGGCGACGATCGGCGAGATGTAGGTGATGACCGTCGCGCGGCCGGGGCCGATCTCGCCGATCAGCGCGCCGAAGAGGACGAAGGCGGCGGCGGTGCAGAAGAGGCCGAGGACGACGATCGAGAGCAGCGCGTCGGTGCTCGGCGTGTGCGTGGGCGGCCTGAGCAGCGCGGCGGGCGTGAGCAGGATCGCGGCGGTGGACAGCGCGACGGCCATCAGCGCGCGGGGGTCGAGCTCGCGCAGGCGCTGGTTGATGATCATCGGCCCCGCGGCGTAGCCGACGGCGGCCAGCAGGATGCACAGCGCGCCGACCAGCGCGGCGCCCGAGCCCGAGACGTCGAGGCCGACCAGCGCGATGACGCCGGCGAAGCCGATCGCCAGGCCGATCGCGCGGCGGCCGGTCGCCCGCTCGGAGGGGTCGAAGCGCAGCGCCAGCAGCGCGACGAGCATCGGCACCGCGGCGATCAGGATCGCGGCGAGGCTGGAGTCGACGTGGCGCTCGCCGGCGGCGATCAGCGGGAACGGGCCGCAGATCTCGACGACGGCGTAGAGCAGCAGCCAGCGGCGCAGCGCCGGGGCCAGCGCGGGCCTGAGCACGCCGGCGCGGTGGCTGAGGACGAGCAGGACGATCGCGGCCATCAGCACGCGCGCCCAGGCGAGGAAGACGGGCGGGACGCCGTCGTCGACCGCGACCTTGATGAACAGGTACGGGATGCCCCAGAGGGTCGAGACGGCGGCGAAGGCGGTCCAGGCGCGGGCGCTCATGGGTCGCGATCGTACGGTGCTAGCGTCGGGCGCATGGTCCGCCTGAGCGTCCTCGATCAGTCGCCGGTGCGCGAAGGCGGCACGGGGTCGCAGGCGCTGCACGAGACGCTGGACCTCGCGCGCCTGACCGACCAGCTCGGCTACCACCGCTACTGGGTCGCCGAGCACCACGGCGGGCCGATGCTCGCGGGGCCGTCGCCGGAGGTGCTGATCGGGCCGATCGCGTCGGTCACCTCGCGGATCCGGGTGGGCAGCGGCGGCGTGATGCTGCCGCACTACTCGCCGCTGAAGGTGGCCGAGAGCTTCAGCGTCCTGGCCGGGCTGTTCCCGGAGCGCATCGACCTCGGGCTCGGCCGCGCGTCGGGCACCGACCCGCTGACGACCTACGCGCTGCAGCGCGACCGCCGCGACTCGGCGCCCGACGACTTCCCCGACCAGCTCGTCGAGCTGCTGGCCTACCTCAACGGGACGTTCCCGGCCGGCCATCGCTTCGCGCGGCTCGCGGAGCTGCCGGGGCGGCCCGAGACGCCGGAGCCGTGGCTGCTCGGGTCCTCGGCGCAGAGCGCGATCTGGGCCGGGCAGCTCGGGCTCCCCTACGCGTTCGCGGACTTCATCAGCCCGCAGGGCGCGGCGATCGCCGCCGACTACCGGGCGCGCTTCCAGCACTCGGAGCGCCACATGGCGCCGCAGACGGCGGTGGCGGCGTGGGTGCTGGCGGCGGACTCGGAGGAGGAGGCGTGGCGCCTGTCGGCGTCCTCGCGCATGGCCTTCAAGATGCTGCGGCGCGGGCGGCTGATCGCCGTCCCGCCGGTGGAGAAGGCGGCGCGGTTCCTGGAGTCCGAGGGCGAGCCCGTGGGTGAGGCCCCGCGGGGCCGGCGCACGATCGTCGGGGCGATCGACAAGGTGCGCGCGCAGGTCGAGCAGCTGGCCGCCGACTACGGCGCCGACGAGGTGATCGTGGTGACGATCACCTTCGACCACGCGGCGCGGCGGCGGTCCTACGAGCTGCTGGCCGACGCGTTCGACCTGCCCGCGACGCCGCCGCCCGACGTGACGGCCTTGCCCGCTTGAGCGCCCTGTCCTCGCTGAGCTCCTCGCCCGTCGCGCGCGCCGGCGCCCGCGACGCGCTGCCGTTCGCGGCGGCGGGGTTCGTGGTGGCGATCTCGTTCGGGATCTCGGCGCGGGCCGCCGGCGTGCCGGCGCTGGCGGCGATCGCGATGTCGGCGTTCGTCTACGCGGGCGCGGCGCAGTTCGCGGCGGTGGCGATCCTCGGCCAGGGCGGCTCGGTCGTGGCCGCGGTGATCGCCGCGATGCTCATGAACGCGCGCTACGTCGCGATGGGGCTGGCGATCGGGCCGTCGCTGAAGGGCGGCCGGCTGCGGCGGGCGCTGGAGGGCCAGGCGGTCGTCGACGCGTCGTGGGCGCTGTCGAACCGCGGCGACGGGCGCTTTGACCGCCACACGCTCTTCGGGTCCTCGGCGGCGCAGTACGTGACCTGGCTGGGCGGGACGGTCGCGGGCGTCATCGCGGGCGGCGTGCTGCCCGACCCCGAGGCGCTGGGCATCGACGTGGTCTTCCCGGCGTTCTTCCTGGCCCTGCTGGTCGGCGAGCTGCGCGACACGGAGGCCGGCGCGGTGGCCGTCGGCGGGGCGATCGTCGCGGTCGTGCTCGGGCTGCTGGCGCCCGCGGGCGTCGGGATCCTGGCGGCGTCGCTCGTCGCCCTGGTCGGGCTGCGGTCCCGCGCGCGATGAGCACCGCCGAGAAGGCGTGGCTGACCGTCGCGCTCTGCGTGCTCACCACGTTCGCCATCCGCGCCTTCGGGCCCGTCGCCGTCGGCGCCCGCACCCTCGGCCCTCGCACCACCCGCGTCCTGGCGTTGCTGCCCGCCGCGCTGCTCTCCGCGCTCGTCGTCACCGAGACCGTCATCCAGGACGGCTCCCTCGACCTCGACGCCCGCCTCGCCGGCGTCGCCTTCGCCGGCCTCCTCCTCTGGCGCAACGCGTCCGTCATCTGGGTCGTCATCGGCGCGGCGGCGCTCACCGCGGGGCTGCGCCTCGTCTTCTGACCGTCCCGGTTGACGCGGCTGCGCGGTGGGCGGATGGTGGTGGCGATGGCCGAGCCCCTCGCCGCCGAGCAGCGTGCGCATCCGCGGGTGTCCGTGGCGCTCGACGTCCATCTCGGGCGGCAGCGCGGAAACGAGGTGGTGGCGCGGACGTGCGACCTGTGCGAGGCCGGCGCGATGGTCGTCAGCGACCGGCCGCTGCGGATCGACGAGGAGCTGGCCTTCGACCTCCAGCTCGGTGCCGGCGGACGCCATCTGACCGGGACGGCGCGGGTCCTGCGCCAGCACAGCACCGACATGTACGCGTTGCGCTTCGAGCAGGTGGCCGAGGCCGGGCGCGGCGAGCTGGGCGCGTTCGTGCGCGGCAGCGGCGGCGCGAGTGCGCCGCCGCCCTAGCGCGTCGCTCGTGGGTCAGGCCGAGGGAACCGCGACGACGGTCAGGCCCGCCGAGTAGGCGCCCCCGGTGCCGCCGATCATCAGGCACTCGACCGCGAGGTTGTAGGTGCCGGGCGCGACGACCGTCGAGCCGTCGACCGGGAAGGTCTTGTGGTCGTTGCTGTTGGGCGCCATGTCCATGAAGACGTTGGAGCCGAAGTTCGTCAGGCCCGTGCCATCGGGATCGCTGACCGCGAGGTTGCAGCGGACGCGCGCGCCGGCGGCGGCCGAGTTGGTGGCGTCGACGAACCCCTGTACGAGCAGGCGGGCGTTGAACGGGACGGTGATCTTGCCGCTGGACGTGACGTTGACGGTGCTCGTGAGCTGGATGACCGGAGCCTCGGTGATGCCGGTCGTGATCGCGCCGAGCGTGTTGCCCGCGTTGCTCTGCGCGCCTCCGCCGACGGCGGGACCGGGCACGCCCTGGACGCCCGGGTCGCCCTTGACGCCCTTCGCCCCGGCCGCGCCGGTGGCGCCCGTCGCCCCGGTGGCGCCGGCCGCGCCGGCGGGCAGCTGGCCCTTCTTGAAGTCCTTGACGAGCAGGCTGCCGTCCTTGACCTTGGACGACGTGACGGCGTTGGAGGCGAGGTCCTTGGTGGTGACCTTCCTGACCGCCTTCTTGGCCGCGTCGGTGGCGGGCGCCGCCCAGGCGGGCGAGCTGATGGCCGCGAGCAGGGCGACGAACGCGATGACGATGGCGGCGGATGGTCTCTGAGGGAGCATCCGCGCACCGTCGCGGGTCGCGGTGCCCCGCGCACTAGCCGAAGGCATGGGCTCTGGGGGTGAGCGTCACCTGGGTGGCTTGGACTTCGTGGCCGCGAGCTCGCGCCGCGCCAGGCGGCCGGCGCGCTGGCGACGCTCACCGGCGTCGCGCTCGTCGTGGTCTGATGATGAAGCCCTTAGGCCACAGGTGTAGCCTCGGCCCATGAGGCCCATCCCCGGCGAGCCGCTCGACCCGACGCCCCGCGAGCTGACCACGAGCGACGGGCGCAAGTTCAAGCTCAAGGTCCCCGGCCTCAAGCCGCCGATCAAGCCCGGCAAGACCGAGGAGCGCGGAAGCGTCGAGCCGCCTCGTGACGACCCGCGGCCGCCGAACAACCCCAATCACATGGGGTTCTGAGCGCCCTGCTGCTCGTAGGCCTCGCTCATCCCCGATGAGACCGCGACGAGCTCGTCGCGCAGGCCGCGCACGTCGGCCGCCAGCCGCTGCTGGTTGGCCGTATCGGTCGAGGCCGAGACGCTGACCAGCGTCCCGCGCACCGTGTCGAGCTCGACGACCACACGCTCGAGCTCGTCATAGAAGCGGGCCAGCTGCGCGTCGACCTTGCGCAGCACGGCCAGCTGCTGGCGCAGCGCCTCGATCAGCTCGGTCTTGCCCGAGCCCTCCAGCTCGGCCAGCCGCGCCTCGATCCGCGCCGGCGGCGTCTCGTCGAGCACCTCGTGCAGCAGTTGCGCCCGCCGCGCCGACTGCTCCATCAGCGCCACCAGCCCGTCGACCTCGTCGCTGACCTCGGCGTAGGGCAGCTCGGCGCGCTCGATCGCGTCGCGGATCCGCGCCTCGGTCGCCCGCGCCTCCTCCAGGCGCCGCGCGATCGGCGGCGCGAGCGTCGCCGGGTCCAGCGCGGCGCGCCGCCTCTGCA
>JAOPZD010000253.1 GCA_025964295.1 Conexibacter sp. | reverse complement strand
ACGAGGACGATCACGCAGAGGGCGAGAACCGCACGTCGCGACACGGCGCCGAGGCTACCGGCCGCGCTACCCTTCCGCGCCACGGCGAGTTAGCTCAGTTGGTAGAGCACACGACTGAAAATCGTGGTGTCCCCGGTTCGAGTCCGGGACTCGCCATCGCCGAGAAGCCCTGCGGTTGCAGGGCTTTCGTCGTTCTGGCGGACCTCTCCGGATCGTCCCTCCGCGCCGGGTGCAAACAGAGGTGCAAACAGCATCTCGCCGGAGATGGCGTGCTGACGCGCCGATCCTCAGCGATGGACGGTCCTTCGATCCCGCTTCCGGACGAGCTTCTCGACCTCCTGGTCGAGCGCACGATCGCCCGCGTCCGCGCCTCCGCGTTCGTCGCGGAGCCGTGGGTCGGGGTCGACGTCGCCGCTTTCCATCTCGCCTGCAAGCGCCCGCGCATCTACGACCTGGTCAGCCGCCGCACGATCCCGCATCGCAAGGAGGGATCCCGGTTGCTGTTCAAGCTCTCGCACCTCGACGCCTGGATCGAGGGCGGCGGCGCCACTTGAGCGTCCCCGCCCTCCGGCTCGTCTCGGTCCCGACCACGGGAGCCGAGATGGCAGCGAAGAAGTCGAAGCTGGCGAAGACCAAGACGCCCGGCGTGTATCGCCGAGGCAAGAAGTACGTGTACGCCTACCGGGTCCGCGGGGTGCAGCGCTGGAAGACCGTCGACACGTACGAGGAGGCGCGGCGCGGCAAGTTGGCCGCCGAGGTCGACGTCGACCGCGGCGAGCTGCGCGATCTCTCGCGTGTGTCGTTCGGCGACTACGCCGGCGAGTGGATCGTCAACTACCAGGGCCGCACCTCCAACGGCTTCCGCGGCTCGACCCGCCGCGCGTACACCCAGATGCTCGAGGCGCGGATCATCCCCTACTTCGACGGCCGCGCCCGACTTCGCCTGGCCGAGATCGAGCCGCGTGACGTCAAGGCGTTCGTGCGCTGGATGAACGAGCAGGAGGACCCGCGCCGTCCTGGCCGGCTACTGGGCAAGTCGTGGATCCGCCAGCACATCGCCGTCCTCCGGGCGCTCCTCGGCGACGCGATGGAAGAGGCCGTCATCCGCCACAACCCGGCCGCGGGCGTGCGCGTATCCGTCCCTGAGGGCGACGGCACCGCACAGCCGCGCTCAGCCGAGAAGCGCGCCATGACGATCGACGAGCTGCGCCGCGTCGTCGCCGAGGTCCCGGCGCGCTGGAAGTTGCTGTTCGAGTTCATGGCCCACACCGGGCTGCGCATCGGCGAGGTCAGCGAATTGCGCTGGGGCCGCGACGTCATCCTGACCGGACGCCCCTACGTCAAGCTGCGCTGGCAGTTCGCCGACGACCGCGTCTGCGAAACCAAGACCCGCTACGGCAAGCGCGACATCCCACTGTCACCAGGACTCGTCCGCAAGCTCACCGCCACCCAGCCGCCCGACGCCGACGGCCAACTCGTCCTCCCATCCACGCGCGGAACACGCCTCAACCGCAACAACTTGCAGTCCAAGGTGCTCGGCCCCACCGCCCGCCGCGCCGACGTCCCCTGGGTCACGCTCCACACGTTCCGCCACACCTGCGCCTCTCTGCTCTTCGCGCCCGTCGAGCACGGCGGCGGTGGCAAGAACGCCAAGCAGGTCCAGGAGTGGCTCGGCCACCACTCACCCGCGTATACGTTGAAGGAGTACGTCCACCTCATCGACGCGGGCGTCGGCGAAGCGATCTTCTTCGACGCGGTGCTAGGCAGCTAGCTATCTCGCTAGCACCTTGACAAGCCCGCCGACTGGTCAGATACCATCGCTAACCGACATCCTTAACAAAGCGCCCCCGCGCCGCTACCAACGACCGGGGGCATGGCCCAAGGAGACGAAACCTCCATGAGCACCGCGCAGCGTAACGACGCCTGCCTCGTTCCCGTCGACCCGTCGCTGGCCGACATCCTTCGGACCAGAGCCTTCTGGTGCTGGAGTTCAACCACTACTACTTCGAGGACCTCCGCGACTTCGGCCCCGAAGCCCAATTCGCGCTCTCGGTCATCTACCGCGACGCCTTCGCCGTCCTCGACACCATCGGCTGGTCACCCGAACCAGACGCCGGCACCGTCGACGTCCCGTTCACCGACGGCCACATCGAGCAGCTTCGCCGCTGCCGCTTGCACCTCGGCCACGCCAACATCGACCGCATCCGCATCCGCGTCCTCGACGACGCCGACGACGACCCGATCGCGATCCGCGCCGCCATCGACATCGACCGCGTCGCCGCCCAAGCCCTCGACCACCTCTTCGGAACCTACGCCCTGAAGACCTCCGCCTAACTCACCACCACGCTCCTCGCTGCCGCTCGCCCCGCAGCCTTGGAACCTCAGGACCGAGCGAGGCCGACCACCCGCTCTCACCATCGCTACGAAGTACATGGTGTGAGTGGGTGGTCGGGCTTGCGGAGGGCGTGAGAACCCATTGGCTGCGGGGCGAGCGGCAGCCCAACCCGTTCCACGGCGGAACGGGTCGCTGATCGGGTAGCGGAACGGCCAGCCCGGCCCACCGACCGCCCTCGGTGATGCCCCGACCGGCGGGGTCAGGGCGCAGCCCGTTTTGGCCGCCCTCGAAGCGGAGGCGGTGCTGGTCAGTCAAGGGAAGTCCGTCAGGACCGCGCGAAGCGCGCCCGAAGGGTGACCTTGACCGACCACCACCGCCGGAGCTACCGCAACCTCGACGGCGTTGGAGACCGACGCGTTCCCGCATCTACGGACAGTTTTCTGTCGAACACCTTCGACGCGCGCAGCGTTCTCTATCGGGCGCCGATATGTTCGCGCGGTGGCTGGTGAACATGGCTTTGGGTCCGCGGGAACGTCGAGCCGAGCATCGTCGTCTCCATTCGACGCGATCCGGGACCGCCTCCCATCTCCCGTAGGGGATCAAGCGGCTGTGGTTGCCCTTCCACCATCTGGGCATCATGTCGTGCTCGGTACAGCGGGGTCCGGCAAGACCACGATGGCGATGCTACGGGCCCTTTACCTGGCCGACCCACGAACGGACCATTCTGGGCGTACGCTCCTGGTCACGTTCAACAAGTCGCTGCTGGCGTATCTCAACCACGTTCTAGTTGACCAGGGCAACCGGCTCCACGTCCGCAACTACCACCGCTTCGCTCGCGGCTACCTTGCTACGCGCGAGCCGCTTCCGTACGGCTCGATCATCAACGATAACCCTCGTCGTGGGCTGATCGACAACGCTGTCTTTGAACTTCGACGGGCTGGTGGCTCCTCAGTTCTGAATCGCGATCTGGCGTTCTTTGATTCCGAGCTTGAGTGGATGTCGCACCATGGAGTCCGGAGCCTGCCGGAGTATCTAGCCGCCGATCGCGTAGGACGACTTCAGGCTCTCCCGTCCGCCGGCCGTCGGGCGGTGTGGGCCGTGCGCGAGCGGTACGAGGCGCTCCTCGCCCAAAGCGGTCACAAGTACGACTGGCCGGGCTTGGCCGATGTCGTCTGCCAGCGACTCGAAGCCGACGGGGGCGAGCGCATGTACAAGCACATCGTCATCGACGAGGGTCAAGACTTTTCGCCGCAGATGTTGAAGTCGTTGGCCCTAGCCGTCGGCCCCGGCGGGTCCTTGACCTTCTTTGGCGATGTCGCCCAGCAGATCTACGGGCGCGGAATCTCCTGGCGAAGCGCCGGTCTTGAGATCTCGCGTGCCTGGCAGTTCAAGCGGAACTTCCGGAACTCTCCGCAGATCGCAGCGCTTGGCAAGGCCATCGCGGATATGCCCTACTTCGCGGACCAGGAAGATATGGTCGAGCCCGACCGCTTCGCCGACGCGGGGCCACCACCAACGGTCGTTCGGTTTGACGAGGTCGCCGCCGAGCGGGCATGGGTGGTCGAGCAAGCGAGGAGCCTCGGCGCTGTCGCACCAACCGCGGTTCTCTTCCGTCGTTGGCAGGACGCCCACGACTTCGTTGGGCACTGCCCTGGCGCACAAGTTCTCAATAGCGAGACACCTACCTGGTCGCCAACACCCGGAATCTGGGTCAGTGTGGTTCACTCAGCAAAGGGCTTCGAGTTTCAGTCCGTACTGTTGTGTCGTCTCAGCGCGGATCGTTGGCCGGAGCCTCAGGCGATTCTCGGTGATGGCGAAGAAGAAGCGCAGGCAGTCGATGGAAGGCTTCTGTACGTCGGCGTTACGCGAGCCCGGCAGAACCTGATCATGACCATCATCGGCCCTCAGACCGAGTTGCTCCCCGACCGTGATGATCTCTGGCTTGAGGTCCAGCCATGAGCTCGATCAGCGCGTACGCATCCGACTTGGGAGTGACCCGCCTCTGCCACCTGACGCCGTACCGGAATCTGCTCCAGATCGCCCGTGGGGTAGGGATCCGCTCGGTGGCGGACCTGAACGCCGATGAACGGGCCGCCTTCGATCCTCAGGATCTCGTCCGTCTAGACAATCATCCAGATCACATCAGTTGCTCGGTCCAGTATCCGAACCCGTGGTACCTCCGGCAAAAGCGCAGGTCCGCGACCCCGGAGCAGCGGCTGTTCCCCGACTGGGTATGTCTGCTCATCGACCTCCGGCACCTCGACCGTGCCGGAACAAAGTTCTGCCACCGCAACGCCGCAGCGGCGGGCGGAAGTCTGCTGCAGCCCGGCTTAGACGCCTTCAAACGCCTGTACGACGACCCCGTCGAAGGGAAGAACGGCCCCCAGTACAGGGCACAAAAGCCGTCAAGCTGCCCCACAGACGATCAGGCAGAGGTGATGGTGCCGAAGCTCATCCCACTTATTGATACGAGCCACATCGTCGTGAGCGACGAAGCCCAAGCACGCCGCGTCTATGTGGCATTAGACCTTCTTGGCGTAGCTGTTTCGACACTGTCCTGGACGATTGCGCCGGACTTCTTCCATCATCGTATGAGCGCGCTCCTTCGGTCGGGGTCCACTCCGGCCGAGCAACCTTGGAAGATGGACCCGACAACCAATGCCGCAAGTTGATCCCTCCCGTTCGGTAGCCGCCCTAATCGCCCTTGCTGCTGGCGACGCTTTGGGCTGGCCGATGGAGGATCGAGGCGGACGAGTTGGCGGCACGGCCTCCGTCTCAGCGCGCTACCAGTTCGAAGACTGGGCACGCCGCGAAGGCGGCGGCTACAGCCCCCACGTGCAACCGGTCAAGGCTGGGGAGGTTTCGGACGACACCCAGCTCGCGGTGGCGGTTGCACGCAGTCTTCTACGCGGAGACGATTGGTGGCAGCACCTTACGACCGTCGAACTGCCGCTCTGGACCGTCTACGAGCGTGGCGGAGGCGGAGCAACGAAGCGCGCAGCGCGTTCGTGGCTTCAGGGACGAGAGCCTTGGGCCGACGAGCGGCGGGATGCCGCAGCGAAGTACTTTGCTGCCGGCGGCAACGGCACAGCGATGCGGTGCCTCCCCCATTGCCTGCTTCCCACGGAAGATTTCAGCACGCTGGCTCGACGCCTCGACCTAGACGCCTCAGCAACGCACGGCCATCCATACGCTCTGCTTGGTTCTCGACTGTACGGTTGGGCTGCGAACTGGGCGATCACCCGCGTCGAGCCACTTGGATACGGCGAACTCCTGACCCGGGCACTCGATGACTTGCCGAGATGGGCGCACCAGCCCGATCTGTCGAGCGACTGGCTCGAGCGCGCCAACCGACACATGGACTTCGCTGAATGTTGGGATGCGGCGGTTCGCGAGACGTCGGAGCTGATTGACACAGGACTTCGAGGCATCAGACGAGGAGCGGTTGCGGTGGACAGCGCCGTCTTGGACGAGATGGGCGTGTTCGGTGCTTCAAAGGGCGCAGGCCACATCACCGCAGCGGCGTCGCTCTTCCTCGCTTCTCGTTACGCCACCCAGCCCGAGCAGGGCCTGTTGACGGCCGCTTATGCGCGTGGGGCAGATACAGACACGCTCGCCGCGATGACCGGTGGTCTCCTTGGAGTCTTGGCGGGCGAGACCTGGCTACGTCCTCTCGTGCGCAAAGTCCAAGACGTCGATTACCTGGCCCGCCTTGCTTTCGATCTGACCGAGGGGGCACATGCGGACGCATCGCCTCCGTTCAGAGTAAGAGACCGTACAAAGCTCTACCGGGCCCTTGAACAAGCCGAACGAGGCGCCGCGGTCCACGTCCCGAGTCTTGGACACTGCGAGATCGTTGACATCGAAGACTTCGACGCTCGGACGCAGTTCATTCGAGCCTGGACGCTGCGTTCTTCTACAGGCCAGACGCTCTACATCAAGCGCTATGACAAGGGCGACAAGAAAGGCGAGCCTCGGTGGCTTCCGTTGGCAACGTCGATTGCGTCAGCAGCCGAAGAGCCAGAGCCAGAGCCACCGGCAGGACTTGTATTGCCGGTCTCAGACCTCGACCGATCTCGCGAGTTCTACGAGACGGTCGTTGGTCTTCATGTGCGACGAGCGACCGAGCGGTACATCAGCTTTGGATGGCTCGCCCTTGAACGCGGCAGCGACCAGCAACGGCTGGCGACCGGACCCGATGCGGATCAGCTCGCCATCCGGGTGTATCTGTCGCCCGGTGCCGTTGAGCGCGCCGAGCGGTATTTGGCAGAGCACAGCGTCAGCCGGGCGGCGGTAGTTCGCGATGGCAAACGCGTCGTCCGCTCCACCGACCCGGACGGCCACCCGGTTGATTTCTACGTTCGCAACGGGGCTCCGCCGCCGGTGACCTGAAGCTTCAGTTGGCAAGTGCGTTCTGCAAGCATCGAGCAAACAAGCCCGACCGAAACGAGCCGAAACGGCCAGCCGGGTGCGTGAGCAGAACCACCACAGATGCAGGCAAATCGCCCCTCGACCGTACCACCACGAAAGCCTTCAGCACCCCTGAAAATCGTGGTGTCCCCGGTTCGAGTCCGGGACTCGCCATGCTCGAAAGGCGCTGGAATGGGCGTCTTTTTCTTTGGCAGTGAACGTTGAAATTTGAGCGCCTACGCGCCACTTCCGCGTTCCATGGCCTTTTCATGGCCTATTGAGAGCGTTTCACGGGCTCCGAAGCGCTCTCGCGTCACTCGCCGCCGAACAGGAACGCGGCGATCGCGACGGCTGGCGAGGCGGCTAGTTGAGCCTCGGCGGGTTGGACTTCGGCCCGCATCGCTTGGCCGTGGCCGGCGTCCGATGCGTTGCGCAAGTCGGCTACGGCCTGGACGACCGACGTCGAGCGTTTGGCGAGATCGTCCGGCTTGCCAGCGGCGGCGCACGCCTCGCGCACGAGGGCCGATACCGAGGGCCGGCCGGCCGGGGGCTGCTGGCCGGCGCGCTGGAGCA
>JAOPZD010000245.1 GCA_025964295.1 Conexibacter sp. | reverse complement strand
CGGCTGATCGGCGGCGAGGCGCTCGCGCGCGCCGTCCGCGCCGCGGAGGCCACCGGCTACGTTGGAGGAGATGACGCTGATCAACGCCGAGCCGCGCTGGATCGACCTGGAGGGCGCCGCCAACGCCCGTGACGTGGGCGGGATCCCGCTGGTCGAGGGCGGTGAGGTCGCGAGCGGACGCCTGCTGCGCTCCGACAACCTGCAGGACCTCTCCCCCGCCGACGTCGCCCACCTCGTCGAGGACCACGGGCTGCGCGCGGTGATCGACCTGCGCACCGGCGTCGAGGTGCGGCTGGAGGGCCCCGGCCCACTGCTCGCCGACCCGCGCGTGGTCGTCGAGCACCGCTCGCTGTACCCGGAGGCCGGCGAGCACACCGACGTCGTCGACGCCGACGCGATCGTCCCGTGGCAGATGGGCCAAAGCGGCGCCGACCTCCCCGACGAGTCGCCGACCGTGCAGACCTACATGGGGTACCTGGAGCACCGCCCGGACTCGATCGTCGGCGCGCTGCGCACGATCGCGCAGCCGCCCGAGGGCGGCGCGACGCTCGTCCACTGCGCCGCCGGCAAGGACCGCACGGGCCTCGTCGTCGCGCTCGCGCTGGAGGCGGCCGGCGCCCACCGCCGCGCGATCGTCGCCGACTACGCCGTCACGGCGCAGCGCATCGAGGCGATCGTCGCGCGGCTGGCGTCCTCGCCCACCTACGCCCAGGACGTCGTCGGCCACGACCCCGGCCGCCACGCGCCGCGTCCGGCCTCGATGGCCCGCGTCCTCGAGCTCCTCGACGAGCGCCACGGCTCGCCGGCCGGCTGGCTGGCCGACCACGGCCTCGAGGACGACGCGCTGGAGGCCCTGCGCGTCCGCCTCACCGCCGGCGCTTAGGCGCTGCCGCGCTCCAGCCCCGCGAGCGCCGACGTCCCCTCGAACAGCGTCCGCCCGCGGCGGCGCAGCGACACGCGCAGCTCTCCCGCGAGGTGCTGGGCCGCCGCGTTCTCCAGATGGCGGCGGGAGGCGGGCTCCGGGACCGGGAGCAGGTGCGGCGGCGTGCCGTTGGCGTGGCCCTCGACCTCAACCGACACGCCGCCCGGCGTCCGGCCCGAGAAGCGCCAGCCGTGGCCGTCGACGGCGACGCGCAGCGGCTGCAGCGGCCGGACGAGGCGGACGAGCTCGCCGCCCGCGCTGACCACCAGCGAGGTCGCGGTCATCCGCAGCCCGCGCACGCCGGCGCGGCCGCCCGCGAAGGCGACGCAGGCATCGGGGTCGTCGGCGAAGCCGTGCGCCTGGCCCCACCACCAGCGCTCCGGGAAGCCGCCGTTGGACCAGTTCTTCTCGGCGTAGGCGACCGCGCCGTCGAGGTCGATCTCGCGCCCGTCCACGCACCCGCTGCCGCGGACGCGCGCCCGCAGCAGCCACGGATGCCAGTACTGGCTCAGCCCCGGGATCGCCTGCGCGGCGCCCAGGCCGCCGAAGACGCGCGAGCGCGGCCAGCGCCCCGGCGCCTCCAACTCGACGTCCAGCCGCGCGTCGGCGCCGAGGTCGACGGCGATCGAGCGCGCGTCGGCGCGCAGCGCCTCGCCGATCCGGACGGCGCCGGCGTCGTCGGCGCCGACCGCGTCCGCGTCGACGAGGACCGCCCGCGAGAACCCGCCCGGATGCGCCGCCAGGCCCACCGTCCCCCACGCCCGGCCGGCGCGGTCGCGGTTCACGCCGCCCAGCACGACGACCACGTCGCCGGTGTCGGGCGCGGTGATCCGCCAGAACCAGCCCTCCATCCGCACGCCGTGCGGGCGCCGTGGATCACCGAACGGCAGATCGGCCCCGGTGCGGCGGTACGCGGCGGCAAGCACGGTGTAACGATCTCACACCCGGCTAGACTTCAGTCATAAGCACTTAGATTTTCCTCGACTCCAGACCCCAGGAAACATGCCAGAACAGCCTTTCACCCACCTCGTGCCCTGCGCCATCTGCGCCGAACGTCCGGGCACCCTCCACATGGTCATCCAGACCGAGAGCGGCCGCCAGGGCGCCGTCATGTGCGAGAGCTGCGCCCGTGACCTCATGGACGGCTTCGGCCAGGCCGGCTTCGGCCCGGGCGCGGACGCCGGCACCCCCGGCACCGGCCAGCCCGGCTTCGGCCGCGGCCGCGGCCTCGACCCCGCCGCCATTCAGCAGCTGCGCGACCGCAACCCCAAGGAGCGCAAGCGCTCCGACACGCCCGCGCTCGACGAGTTCGGGCGCGACCTGACCCGCGACGCGGGCTCGGGCACCATCGATCCCGTCATCGGCCGCGAGGACGAGATCGCCCAGACCGTCGAGATCCTCGCCCGCCGCCGCAAGAACAACGCGGTGCTGATCGGCGAGGCCGGCGTCGGCAAGACCGCCATCGTCGAGGGCCTCGCGCTGCGCATCGCCCAGGGCGACGTCCCCGAGACGCTGCGCGACATCCGCGTCGTGTCGCTCGACATGGGCAGCCTCGTCGCCGGCAGCCAGTACCGCGGCCAGTTCGAGCAGCGGCTGAAGGCCGTCCTCGCCGAGGTCACCGCCTCGGAGGGCAGGATCATCCTGTTCGTCGACGAGCTCCACACCGTGCTGGGCGCCGGTGGCGCCGAGGGCGCGATGGATGCCGCGAACCTGCTCAAGCCGATGCTCGCCCGCGGCGAGCTGCGGATGGTCGGCGCGACCACGCTCAGCGAGTACAAGCGCATCGAGCGCGACGCCGCCCTGGCCCGCCGCTTCTCGGCCGTGATGGTCGAGGCGCCCTCGGTCGAGGAGACCGTGGAGATCCTGCGCGGCCTGCGCGGCGCCTACGAGGAGCACCACAGCGCGGTCATCGACGACGCGGCGCTCGACGCTGCGGCCCGCCTCAGCGACCGTTACCTGACCGAGCAGCACCTGCCCGACAAGGCGATCGACCTGGTCGACCAGGCCGCCGCCAAGCTGCGGCTCGCCACGCCCCTGCCCGTCGACGAGGACCGGCTGCAGCAGCAGCTGACCGCCGCCGTCGAGGCCGAGGACTACGAGCGCGCCGCCGACATCAAGATGCAGCTCGGCCGCCAGGCCGACGCGGCCGCGCGCGGCACGTCCGCCGCGGAGCGCGTGACCGTCGGCGAGACCGCGATCGCCGCGGTCGTGGCCGCCCGCACCGGGATCCCGGTGGGCGAGCTGGTCGCCGGCGAGCTGCAGCGCCTCGTCGAGCTGGAGGACGACCTGCACCAGCGCGTCGTCGGCCAGGACGAGGCGGTCGAGAAGGTCGCCGACACGATCCGCCGCGCCCGCGTCGGCCTGTCGGAGCCGGACCGCCCGCTGGGCTCGTTCCTGTTCCTCGGCCCGACCGGAGTCGGCAAGACCGAGCTGGTCAAGGCGCTCAGCGAGCGGCTCTTCGCCACCGAGGACGCGCTGGTCCGGATCGACATGTCCGAGTACCGCGAGCCGCACACGGTCGCCCGCCTCATCGGGTCGCCGCCCGGCTACGTGGGCTACGGCGACGGCGGCCAGCTCACCGAGCCGGTCCGGCGCCGCCCGTACAGCGTCATCCTGCTCGACGAGATCGAGAAGGCGCACCCCGAGGTGTGGAACGTGCTGCTGCAGCTGCTCGACGACGGTCGCCTGACCGACGGCGAGGGCCGCACGGTCGACTTCACCAACGCGGTGATCGTCATGACGTCCAACCTGGGCGCGGGCCGCGCCAAGCGCTCGCTGGGGTTCACGGCCACGGCCGCCCCGGAGGACGACGACCGCATGCTCGCCGCCGCGAAGTCGGCGTTCCTGCCCGAGTTCCTCAACCGCATCGACGACGTCGTGACGTTCTCGTCGCTGGGCGAGGAGCACGTGCAGCGGATCACGCGCATGATCGTGGACCGCGTCGCGGACCGGTTGCGCACCGAGCGCCGGATCGAGCTCGAGGTCGACGACGCGCTCGTCGCCCGCCTGGCGGCCGACGGGTTCGACCAGGAGCTCGGCGCCCGCCCGCTGCAGCGCCACGTGCGCCGCACGCTGGAGCG
>JAOPZD010000221.1 GCA_025964295.1 Conexibacter sp. | reverse complement strand
AGCTCCAGGCGGACGTCCGGCCCGGGGTCGTCGTGCGCCTCCTTGTGCGGGGGCGCGGCGACGGGGATCAGCAGGACGCGGTCCAGCCCGAGCTGGTCGTAGGCCTCCTGCGCGGCCAGCAGATGCGCCAGGTGCGGCGGGTTGAACGTCCCGCCCAGGATGCCGATGCGCCGGGCCGGAGCAGTGGCCCAGGCGCCGTCGACGCGGCGGTCAAGAGCGTACGTGCCCGTCTCCCCGCACGACGTACTTGAAGGAGCACAGCTCGCGCAGGCCGATCGGCCCGCGGGCGTGGAGCTTCTGGGTCGAGTTGCCGATCTCGGCGCCGAAGCCGAACTCGCCGCCGTCGGTGAAGCGCGTCGAGGCGTTGACGTAGACGCAGGCGGCGTCGACGCCGAGCTCGAACGCGCGGGCCGCCGGGTAGCTGCCGGTGACGATCGCCTCGGAGTGGCCCGACCCGTGGCGGTTGACGTGGTCGATGGCCTCCTCGACGTCGTCGACGACCTTGACCGCGAGGGTCAGCGCGAGGAACTCGGTGTCCCAGTCGGCGTCGGTGGCGGGCGTGACGGCGTCCTCCAGCTCCCGAACGCGCGCGTCTCCGCGGACCTCGACGCCCTCCGCCCGCAGCGCGCGCAGCGCCATCGGCACGAACGCCTCCGCGACGTCGGCGTGCACCAGCAGCGTCTCGGCGGCGTTGCACACGCCGGGGCGCTGCGTCTTGGCGTTGACGACGATGTCGAGGGCCATCGCGAGGTCGGCGGCGGCGTCGACGTAGACGTGGCAGTTGCCCGAGGCGGCGAAGATCATCGGGACGGTCGCGACCGCGGTCAGCGCCTGCTTCAGCCCCTCGCCCCCTCGCGGGATGATCAGGTCGACCAGGTCGTCCTGGGTGGCGAGCTCGGCCAGCTCCTCGCGGCCGCCGCCGGCGACGAGGCCGATCGCGCCCTCGGGCGCGTACTCGGCGGCGATCGACGCCAGGATCGCGTTGGAGTGCGTGGCGCTCGACGAGCCGCGCAGGACGATCGCGTTGCCCGACTTCAGGCACAGCGCGGCGGCGTCGATCGTGACGTTCGGCCGCGCCTCGTAGACCACGGCCACGACGCCCAGCGGTGTCCGCGTCTTGGCGACGTCCAGCCCATTGGGCAGCCGGAAGCCGTCGAGCACCTCGCCGACGGGATCGGGCAGCGCGGCGATGTCGCGCACCTGCGCGGCGATCGCGGCGATCCGCTCGGGATCGAGCAGCAGCCGGTCCAGCAGCGCGGCCGACAGCCCTGCGTCGCGCCCGGCCTCCAGGTCGCGCGCGTTGGCCTCGACGATCTCCGCGGCGCGCGCCTCCAGCGCATCGGCGATCGCCAGCAGCGCCGCGTCCTTCTCGGTCGTCGGCAGCGTGGCCAGGCGGCGCGAGGCCGCCTTGGCGGCGCGGCAGACGTCGGTGACGGAGGCGGCGGAGACGGCCATGGCCCCGGAAGGGTACCGGCGCTAGGCCAGGACGAAGTAGTCGCGGTGCACCGCTTCCTCCGCCGCGCGCGGCAGGATCTCCCGCACCTGCGCGGACTGGAGGCCCTGCACGCGGCGCAGCTCGGCCGCGCTGAGGTTCGCGATGCCCTTGCCCAGCAGCGTGCCCGCGGCCTGGACCTCGACCGCGTCGCCGGCCGAGAAGGCGCCGACGACGTCGATGACGCCGACCGGCAGCAGCGACGTGCCGCCGTCGCGCAGGGCCCGCGCGGCGCCGGCGTCGACGACCACCGTGCCGTGCGCCGGCTTGGCGTAGCGCAGCCAGAGCTTGAAGGAGGAGATCCCCAGCGCGCGGGCCGGGAAGTGCGTGCCCTCGTCGGTCGCGCCGGCCAGGACGCGGCCGAGCGCCTCGTGGCGCAGGCCGTTGACGATCGCGGCGGGGATCCCGGCGGCGGTCGACATCTCCGCCGCGACGACCTTGGAGCGCATGCCGCCGGAGCCCAGCGTCGAGGTCGAGTTGCCGATCGCCGCCTGGGCGTCGAGCGTCTCGAAGTCGGTGATCTCGCGGACGATCGCGGCGTCGGCGTGCGTCCGGGGATCCGCGGTGAAGACGCCGTCGACGCCGGTCAGCAGCAGCAGCTTGTCGGCCTCGACGAGGATCGCGACCTGCGCGGCGAGGAAGTCGTTGTCGCCGAAGGAGATCTCGTCGGTGGCCGTCGTGTCGTTCTCGTTGATGATCGGGACGACGCCCCAGTCCAGCAGCCGCCGCAGCGCCTGGCGCGCGTTGAGGTAGTGCGTGCGGTGGCTGAGGTCGAAGAACGTCAGCAGCACCTGCGCGGCGGTCACCCCGCGCGCGGCGAGCAGCTCGTCGTAGAAGCGGAACAGCCGGCCCTGGCCGATCGCGCTGGCGGCCTGCAGGTCCTCGATCGCGTTCGGTCGCGCGGTGATCCCCATCGTGTCGAGGCCCCGGACGATCGCGCCCGACGACACGATCACGACGTCGTCGCCGGCGCGGCGCCGCGCCGCGACCACGACGCAGATCGCGGCCAGCACCTCGGCGCGCAGCGAGCCGTCGTCGGCGGCGGTGATGCCGGAGCCGAGCTTGATGACGTGGCGGGCCATGGGCGGCCGCGAAGCCTACGAGGGATCCAGCTCGAACACGACGCCGCCGATCTCGACGTCATCGCCGGGCTCGAAGCCCTGTGCCTCCAGCGCGCGGATGACGCCCATGCGGTGCAGGCGGCGCTCGACGTGCGCGAGCGCGTCGAGGTTCTCCATGTCGTGGCGGGCGATGAGGCGGTCGACGCCGTCGCCGGCCACGCGCCAGAGCCCTTCCTCGACCTGCTCGATGGCGAACTCGCGCCCGGCGCGACGCCCGGCGGAGGGCCGGAACGTGCGGTGCTCCTCGAGGCCCTCGGCGGCCTCCAGGCCCGGCGGCAGCACGGCCTCCTCGACGACCGGCACGCGGCGCAGCAGCTCGGCGCGCAGCTCGTCCAGGCCGAGGCCGGTGGCGCTGGAGGTGATCAGGACGGGCGTCGGCTCGACGGGCTCCTCCCACTCCTCGCGCGGCGGGACCGCGGCGGCGAAGCGCTCGCGCCAGACCTCGGCGACCATCTCGGCCTCCTCGACGCTCACCAGATCCGCCTTGGACAGCGCGAGGATCCGCGGCAGCCGCGCCAGGCCCTCGTCGTACTCGGCCAGCTCGGCCTCGATCGTCGCGAAGTTCTCCTCAGGGTCGCTGCCGTCCAGCGGCGCGAGATCGAGGACGTGGACGAGCAGCCGCGTGCGCTCGACGTGGGCGAGGAAGTCGTGGCCGAGGCCGGCGCCGCCGGCGGCGCCCTCGATCAGGCCCGGGATGTCGGCGAGCACGAGCTGGCGGTCGTCGCCGTCGAGCGTGCCGAGCACCGGCTCGAGCGTCGTGAACGGGTAGTTGGCGACCTTCGGCGCGGCGCGCGTCATGCGACCCAACATGGAGGACTTGCCGGCGTTGGGCAGGCCGACGAGGCCGACGTCGGCCAGCAGCTTGAGGCGCAGCTCCAGCCAGCCCTCCTGGCCGTCGAGCCCGCGCTCGGCGAAGCGCGGCGACTGGCGCGTGGAGCCCGCGAACTTCTTGTTGCCCTTGCCGCCGGAGCCGCCCTTGGCGACGATCACGCGCGTGCCGGGAACGACGAGGTCGTGGGTCTCGCCCTCCTCGTCGGTGACCTGCGTGCCGGGCGGGACCCGGACGACGAGGTCGTCGCCGTCGGCGCCGTGGCGCTGGTTGCCCTCGCCGTGGCGGCCGCGCGCGGCGCTGTAGTGCGCGCGGCGCTTGAAGGACTGCAGATCGCGGAAGGAGTCGTCGCAGAGCAGCACGACGTCGCCGCCGTAGCCGCCGTCGCCGCCGTCCGGGCCGCCCTTGGGCACGTGCGCCTCGCGACGGAAGCTCATGCAGCCGTTCCCGCCACCGCCCGCCTGGACGTAGATGCGTGCCTTGTCGTACAGCATGTGTGCTTCAGAAGGTAGCCGGGCAGGAGCCCGACATGGCCTCCGACCCCGTCTTCCTCATCACCGGCGCCAGCACCGGCATCGGCGCCGCCACCGCCCGGCAGGCCGCGCAGGCGGGCTACCGGCTCGTCCTCGCGGCCCGCTCGGCCGACAAGCTCGAGGCGCTGGCCGCCGACCTCGGCGGTCCCGAGCGCG
Source organism: Conexibacter sp. (assembly GCA_025964295.1). The sequence goes on along the minus strand of JAOPZD010000221.1, from coordinate 952 downwards.
CGATCGCGGTGCCCACCGACGTGACGGAGTGGACCGACAACGAGTCGCTCGTCGCGGCGGCTGTGGAGACCTTCGGCCGTCTCGACGTCGCCTTCGCCAACGCCGGCTTCGGCGCCAGGCGCGGCTGGCTGGAGGAGACGCCGGAGCACTGGCGCGACATGGTCCTGACCAACGTGCTGGGCGCCGCCTACACCGTCCGCGCCGCGATCCCGGCGCTGAAGGAGACCAAGGGCCACGTCCTCATCACCGGCTCGGTGGCCGGCCGCCGCGCGATCCCGGGCTCGCTGTACTCCGCGACGAAGTGGGCGGTCACCGCGATGGGCGAGGCGATCCGCGGCGACCTCAACGACACCGGCATCCGCACGACGCTGATCGAGCCCGGCATGGTCGACACGCCCTTCTTCGACAACCCGGGCGAGGGCCGCCTGGAGGCCGACGACATCGCCCGCGCGGTCCTCTACGCGGTGACCCAGCCGCCGCACGTCGACGTCAACGAGATCCTGATCCGGCCGACGGCGCAGCCGCAGTAGGGCCGCGCAACGCCGACGAGCCGAGCTACGCGGGCGAGCTGGTCGCCGCGGGCTGACCCTCGAGCTTCGCGCGCGCCGAGGTCACCACCGCGTCGCGGTCGCCCGCGGAGATCTGCATCCACCCCACCCCGCGCACCGCGCCTTCCAGCGCCAGCAGCGAGCTCAGGCAGTCCTGGCAGCCGGCGGCGTGCATCCGGACCCACGCCTCCTGGGCGCCGACGGCGCGCAGCGTCGCCAGGTCGGCGACGCCGACCGCGCGCAGGTCGTGCGCGAGCGCCGGCCCGATGTTGACCACGTCCTCCAACCGCTCGGCCATCGGGGCGAAGCGTACGGCGTGGAGGCCCGCGCCGTCCACCCCGCCCGGCCCAACAAACGTCGAGGGACGACTCAACCGCGATAGTCGCGGTTCAGTCGTCCCTCGA
>JAOPZD010000209.1 GCA_025964295.1 Conexibacter sp. | reverse complement strand
CGGCCGAAGCGCGGTGACGCGGGCCACCGACGCGGAGCGCGGGCGGCTGAACGAGCTGTTCGCCGAGCTCTGCGCGGTCCCGTCGCCGTCGGGGGAGGAGGGCGCGGTCCGCGCTCGGGTGATCGCGTTGCTGGAAGGCGCCGGCCTGGCGTGCTCGATCGACGCCGCCGGCAACGTCCTGGCGCGCGTGGGGATGAGCGACGCACGCCCCTCGGTCGTCCTCTGCGCCCACCTCGACACGGTGCCGCACGGCGCGACGCCGATCGAGCCGGTCCTCGTCGACGACGGCTGGGAGAACGCGCACGACGCGATCCTCGGCGCCGACAACAAGGCGGCGGTCGCGGTGATGCTCGTCGCGGCGCAGCGGATCGCGGCGGCCGGCGACGGATGGACGGGCGCGGGGGTCGAGCTGCTGCTCACCGTCGAGGAGGAGACCGCGCTCCGCGGGGCCCAGCAGTTCGACGTCGCCCAGCTGCGCAGCCCGTTCGGCTACGTCTATGACCACGCGACGCCGATCGGCGAGATCGTCATGGCGTCGCCGACCTACTACCGCCTCGAGGCCGAGTTCCGCGGCCGCGCCGCCCACGCGGGCATCCGGCCGCAGGACGGGCGCTCGGCGATCGTCGCCGCCGCCCGCGCGATCGCCGCGATGCCCCTCGGCCGCCTCGACGAGCAGACGACGGCCAACGTCGGCTGGATCGAGGGCGGCCGCGCCGACACCACCAACATCGTCGCCGACCGCTGCGCGCTGCTGGCCGAGACCCGCTCGCTGGACGCCGCCCGCGCCGAGGCCGTCGTCGCCGAGCTGGTCGACCACTGCCACGACGCCGCCAACGAGCCGGCGTGCGAGTGCGACCTCGACATCACCGTCGCGCGGCTCTTCGAGGGCTACCGCCACAAGCCGTCGTCGCCCGCGGTCCTGGCCGCCGAGCGCGCGCTGGAGGCCTGCGGCTACGCGCCGCGCCACATCGTCTCCGGCGGCGCGGCGGACGGCAACGCGTTCGAGGCCGCCGGCTTCCACACCGTCTGCCTGGCCAACGGCACCGAGCGCAACCACGAGCCGACCGAGCGCGTCAGCGTCTCGGCGCTGGAGTCGATGCTCGACGTGACCTACGCGCTGCTCGACGTGGTCGCGGCGGGGGAGGCCGGGTAACCGATGTCCATGGGCAGCCACGAGGACCGCACGTTCGACCGGATCGACACCAAGACGGTGTTCGAGGGGCGGATCGTGACCGTCACCGACGACACCTACCGCTACGCCGACGGCAAGACCGCCGAGCGCGAGATCGTCCGCACGACGGGCGCGGCCGCGATCGTCGCGGTCGACGACGAGCACGTCTGGCTCGTGCGCCAGCCGCGCGAGCCGGTCGACGACCCCGACAGCCTGGAGCTGCCGGCCGGGCGGCTGGACGTCGACGGGGAGTCCCCGGAGGCCAGCGCGCGGCGCGAGCTGGCCGAGGAGATCGGCCTGCAGGCCGCGCGCTGGACGTTCCTGAAGGCCTACCGCTCCTCGGTGGGCTTCACCGACGAGGTCGTGCACCTGTTCCTGGCCGAGGGGCTCAGCGAGGCCGAGGGCGAGCACGACTCGGGCGAGGACGAGCGGATCGAGATCGTGCGGTGGCCGCTGGCCGACCTGGCGGGGGCGATCGACGCGGTCAGCGACGCCAAGACGCTCGTCGGCCTGCTGCTGCTGGAGCGCCGCCGCCAGGGCGCCCGGCGCGGGTAGCCGCACCCGCCGCGGGGCCCGCCCCTACGGCTACCTCCCCAATCGCGCCCGGACCGTGACCTCCGCGCAGGGCGTCCGTTCCAGGGGCATGATCCGCTCGAAGCTCCTCCCCCTCGCCCTGGCCGTCTCCGTCGTCGCCCCCACGATCGCCACGACCGCCGCCCAGGCCGCCGTCAAGAACCCGCAGGCCGACCAGGCCTTCAAGAAGGGCATCCGCGACGTCGCCCGCATCGAAGGCGCCGGCGCCAAGCCCTCGAACATCGCCATCTCCTGCAAGGCCGTCCCCAAGGTCAACGACAAGGGCGCCTGCACCGGCTCCTTCGACCTCGTCAAGGGCGGCAAGCGGGCCCACTACGTCCTGACCAGGAAGGCGCGGACGTTCCGCATCTCGCCCGGCGCGATCGAGTACCGGGTCTCCTCCAAGGCCACCAAGAAGGTCCAGGGCCTCCCGGGCCAGACCGACCTGGCCGGCTTCCTCCAGTAGCGACCACGACCACGCAGGCCACCGGGGCCGGCCGGCGCGCGGGAATCGCCTTGCACGGCGAGGACCGAGCCGATCGGCCCCGAACCTCGTGCCATGGCCGTCGCCCCGGCACCACCTGACGCACGCGCGCTCGAGCACCACGTGCTCGACTTCCTCGCCTACCTCGAGTTCGAGCGCGGCCTGTCGCGCAACACCCTCGAGGCCTACCGCAGCGACCTGCTGCAGTTCGGCGCGCACCTGCGCGGGACCGGCGTCGACGTCCTCGCCGCCCAGCACTCCGACCTCGCCGGCTTCCTCGACGCGCTCGCCGCCGGCAGCGACGACCGCGCCGCCGCGCGCCCCGCGACGCTGCAGCGCAAGGCCGCCTGCCTGCGCTCGTTCTACCGCCACCTGCGCCGCGAGAACGTCGTCGGGCACGACCCGACCGCCGACCTGCGCGCGCCGCGCAAGTCCCAGAAGCTGCCCAAGGTCCTCTCGCGCGGCGACGTCGACCGCCTGCTGCGCGCGCCCAAGGGCACCGACCCCGGCGCGCTGCGCGACCGCGCGCTGCTCGAGCTCATGTACGCCTGCGGCCTGCGCGCGTCGGAGGCGACCGACCTCGAGGTCGGCGACGTCGACCTCAAGGCCGGCGTCCTGCGCGCCCGCGGCAAGGGCTCCAAGGAGCGCCTGGTCCCGGTCGGCCGCGAGGCGGTCAACGCCGTCCGCGTCTACCTCGAGCGCGGCCGCCAGCAGCTGACCGCGACGACCGACGACCGCCACCTGTTCGTCAACCGGCGCGGCACCGGCCTCACGCGCCAGGGCCTCTACAAGATCGTCCAGCGCCACGCCCGCGCGGTGGGGCTGGAGGACCGGATGAGCCCGCACACGCTGCGCCACACCTTCGCCACGCACCTGCTCGCCGGCGGCTGCGACCTGCGCGCCGTGCAGGAGATGCTCGGCCACGCCGACATCGCCACGACCCAGATCTACACCCACCTGAGCGCCGAGCGGCTGAAAGACGTGTACTTCAACGCGCACCCGCGCGCGGGCGGCGGCAGCTGAACGAACGTCCATGCCGACCTGGGCCCGTGTCACGATGACCGGTCCATGCGTCGCCCAGCTTCCCTTGCCCTGACGGCCGTGGTCCTCGCGGCGCTCGCCGGCTGCGGCAGCGACTCGCCCAAGACCACGACGACCAGCGCCCAGGCGTCCGGGGCCTTCCCCGCGCAGGGCATCGCGTTCACGCCGCCGGCCGACTGGTCGGTCGACGCGGGCAAGGGCCACCTCGTGGCCACCGCGCAAGCGGGGCAGGCGACGGTCGCCGTCTGGCGCTACCCGCGCTCGGAGAAGCTGCCGACGAGCAAGCTGCAGCTCCAGGCCGCGCGCGACCTGCTGCTCGAGGCCTCCCGCAAGCGCGACGTCACCTTCGAGCAGATCAAGACGGCGGCGACGACGATCGCCGGCCAGCCCGCGGTCCAGATCCGCGCCCGCGAGCACATCGCCGGCCAGCCGCGCACCGTGCGCTCGACGCACATCTACGCCCACGGCGCCGAGATCGTGGTCGACGCCTACGCGGACGCCGACAGCTTCCGCAAGGTCGACGCCGACGTCTTCCGCCCGCTGCTGCGCTCGTTGCACGTATCGTCACCTGAGTGACCAGAGATCGCCGCCGCGTCGCCGTCGTCGTCCTCGACGCCTGCGGGGTGGGTGAGCTGCCCGACTCCGCCGACTACGGCGATGCGGGCGCCGACACGCTGACCCACGTCGCCCAGCAGGTCGACGGCCTGACGGTGCCCAACCTCGGCGCGCTGGGCCTGGGCAACATCACCGAGATCCTCGGCGTCCCGGCGGCCGGCTCGCCGGTGATCCACGGCCGCCTGCACCCGCTCGGCCCGGGCAAGGACTCCACGACCGGCCACTGGGAGCTGATGGGCGCGATCACGCCCGCGCCGTTGCCCACCTACCCCGACGGCTTCTCGCCCGAGATCGTCGCGCGGCTGGAGGCGGCGACGGGCCAGACGTTCTGCTGCAACAAGCCCTACTCGGGCACCGAGGTCATCGACGACTTCGGCGAGCACCACCTCCGGACCGGCGAGCTGATCCTCTACACCTCGGCCGACTCCGTGCTCCAGGTCGCCGCGCACGAGGACGTGCTGGGCGAGGCGGACCTGCACGCGCTGTGCGCGACGATCCGCGGCCTGATGACCGGCCCGGACGCGGTGGGCCGCGTCATCGCCCGCCCGTTCACCGGGACGCCCGGGGCGTTCCGGCGCACGACGGGCCGCAGGGACTTCTCGGTCGACCCGCCGTCGCGCACCTACCTCGACGAGCTGCAGGCCGACGGCGTCCCGGTGCACGCCGTCGGCAAGGTGCACGACCTGTTCGCCGGGCACGGCATCGACGAGGCGCACCAGGGCAAGACCAACGAGCAGGCGCTCGACGCGACGACCGCGCTGCTGCGCGACCTGGACCGCGGCCTGATCTTCACCAACCTGGTCGAGACCGACCAGCTCTACGGCCACCGCCACGACGCCGAGGGCTTCGCCCGCGCGCTGCACGAGATCGACGCCGCCGTCGGCCTCTGGCGGGCGCTCCTGGGTCCGGACGACCTGCTGATCCTCACCGCCGACCACGGCGTCGACCCGCTCGCGACCCACACCGACCACACCCGCGAGCACGTCCCGCTGCTCGCGCTCTCCGAGCAGTCCGACGGCCACCGCCACGACGGGCCGATGTCCGACGTCGGCGCGACCGTCCTGGAGTGGCTGACCGGTCGCGAGGTCGCCGAACTGCCGGGCGCGTCGTTCTTCGGCGGGGGCTACGGCGGCGCCGCCCAGGTCCCGCCCGTCTGAGCACGGGACCGCCGCGACGCCGCCTACCCTGGAGGCGCGATGCCCGAGCTTCCCGAGGTCGAGACGATCCGCCGCCGGCTCGCGCCCCACGTCGAGGGGCGCGTGGTCGAGCGCCTGGAGATCCTGGACGCGCGCTGGACCGTCCAGCGCCCGCCGCACGACGTCGTCGACGCCGTCCAGGGCCGCCGCGTCGAGCGCCTCTCGCGCCGCGGCAAGTACTTCATCTTCGAGCTGGCCGGCGAGGTCTTCCTGCTCGTCCACCTGCGGATGACGGGCAACCTGCTGCTCGACCCGGCGCCCGACACGCCCTACCAGCGCGTGGTCTTCACGTTCGACGACGGCCAGGTCCTGCGCTTCTGCGACCCGCGCCGCTTCGGCACGGGCGAGCTGGCGCTGGGCCAGGACGGCCTCGACGCGTTCTTCGCCGGCAAGCTGGGCATCGAGCCGCTGGGCGACGCGCTCGACGGCGCCACGCTCAAGGCGCTGGCGCGCAACCGCCGCGCGCCGATCAAGGCGTTCCTGCTCGACCAGCGCCACATCGCGGGCGTCGGGAACATCTACGCCGACGAGGCGCTGTTCCGGGCGGGCATCCACCCGCTGCGCCCCGCGGGGCAGCTGACGCGCCGGCAGTGCGACCTGCTGGCGTCCACGGTGAAGGCCGTCCTGGCGGCGGGCATCGACGCCGGCGGCTCGACGATCGACGACTTCCGCCACCCGGACGGCGTGGCCGGCGCGTTCCAGAACGACTTCCTGGTCCATCTGCGCCGCGGGGAGCCGTGCCACACCTGCGGCACGACGGTGATCAAGCTCGTCGCGGCCGGGCGGGGGACCTACGTGTGCGAGTCCTGCCAGCCCCGGCCGCGGGTCAGGCGGCGGCCTTGAGCATCTCGGCCAGCCGGCCCGACTGGTCGGCCGCAAGCGTCTCCTGGAACCCGCCGACGAGCTCGCCGGCGATGAGGACCTGGGGGAAGCTCATCATGCCGGTGCGCGAGAGCAGCTCGGCGCGACCGTCCGGGTCCTTGGCCAGGTTGATCTCGTCGTACTCGATCCCGCGCGCGCCGAGCAGCTGCTTGACGCGGACGCAGAACGAGCAGGGGTCTGTGGTGTAGACGGTGACTGCGGCCATTACTTCATCAAGTATAGCGAGGGTTCCGTGGCCGGTTCGCTGAAGACCGAGGCCGTCGTGCTGCGCTCGATGCGCTACGGCGAGGCCGACCGGATCCTGCACCTCTATACCCCGGAACGGGGTCGGATCAGCGCGATCGCCAAGGGCGTCCGCAAGACCCGCAGCCGCTTCGGCGGCCGGATGGAGCCGTTCTTCCGCCTGCGCCTCGTGCTCCACGAGGGCCGCTCGGACCTCCTGACGGTCACCAGCGCCGAGACGGTCACCGGCTACCCGCGGCTGCGCGAGAACGGTGCCACGATCGACGCGGCCGCGCGCGCCTGCGACGCCGTCAACCGCCTCTTCGGCGAGGCCGAGGCCAGCGCGCCGGTCTTCCACCTGCTGTGCAACGAGCTCCAGCTCCTGGAGGGCGACCCCGCCAACGCCGGCCTGGCCAACCAGCTCGCGTTCCGGCTCAAGCTGCTGGTCGCCGGCGGGTTCGCGCCCTACCTCGCCGCGTGCGCGGCGTGCGGGGAGAAGGACCACCTCGTCGGCTTCTCCGGCGCGGCGGGCGGCGTCGTCTGCTCATCCTGCGAGGGCGGCGGCTTCGCGCTGGCCGCCGAGGCCCACACCTTCCTGACCGACGCGCTGGCCCGCCCGCTGGCCGACGCGCCACGGGGCACGCCGCGCGCGCTGCGCCAGGCCGAGCGGGCGATCGCGGAGACCGTCGAGCACCACGCGCACGTCCGTTTGCGCGCGGCGTCGCTGGGCTGACGGCGACGCGGGGCGAGTTGACGTGGAATATGCCGGTCAACGCGCCCCGGACTCCTCTGGATCTGATTCGGCCCCCGAACTCGCCCTGCGCGCCGCCGCTTCGGCTCGGCCACACCGCGACGGTCGGTGTCGCTCCGAACGTCCTCGCCGTCATCGCCGACGCACCAGGCTCCGCGGGGTCGCGGCGTCGGCGCGGGACGCCACGGGCTGGGCGCCACGCAGGTTGTCTCGCCGTTTGCCCGCCGCCCCCCACGGATAGGGTTGGCCGCCATGGGGCGCGACGACGGCAAGTGGGTCTATGAGTTCAGCGAGGGGTCGCGGGAGATGCGCGATCTGCTCGGCGGCAAGGGCGCCAACGTCGCGGAGATGACGCGGGTGCTCGGGCCCGAGCGGGTGCCGGCGGGGTTCACGATCACGACGGAGGCGTGCGTGGCCTACATGCGGGGCGACAAGACGTTCCCGGATGGGCTGGAGGAGCAGGTCGCGACCGCGCTGCAGCGCCTGGAGGAGCACGCGGGCAAGACGCTCGGCGACCCCGACGACCCGCTGCTGGTCTCCGTGCGCTCGGGCGCGCGCGAGTCGATGCCCGGCATGATGGACACGGTCCTCAACCTCGGGCTGAACGACAGGTCGGTCGAGGGGCTGGCCGCCCGGACCGGCAATGAGCGCTTCGCGTGGGACTCCTACCGGCGCTTCGTGCAGATGTACGGCAACGTCGTGGTCGGCATCGAGGGCGAGCGCTTCGAGGACGCGATCAAGGCCATCAAGAAGGATCGCGGGGTCACGCAGGACACCGAGCTCGACGTCGACGCCCTGCGCGAGCTGACCCAGGCGTTCAAGGGGTACTACGACTTCCCGACCGACCCGCAGGACCAGCTCAAGGGCGCCATCGAGGCGGTCTTCGACTCCTGGCTGGGCGACCGCGCGGTGTCCTACCGGCGCATCAACCGGATCCCCGACGAGTGGGGGACGGCGGTCAACGTCCAGCAGATGGTCTTCGGCAACAAGGGCGACACGAGCGGCAGCGGCGTGGCGTTCTCGCGCGACGAGGTCACCGGCGAGCCCGAGCCGTCGGGCGACTTCCTGCCCAACGCCCAGGGCGAGGACGTGGTCAGCGGCGTCCGGACGCCGCGCGACATCCGCGAGCTGCGCGAGTGGCAGCCCGAGGTCCACGACCAGCTCTTCGACATCCTGCGCACGCTGGAGCAGCACTACGGCGACATGCAGGACACCGAGTTCACGGTCGAGGAAGGGCGCCTCTTCATGCTGCAGACGCGCAACGCCAAGCGCCCGGCGCAGGCGGCGGTCCGGTTCGCCGTCGATGCCGTGAGCGAGGGCCTGCTCGACAAGGCCGGCGCGTTGAGCACGATCGAGGCCGAGAAGCTCGACGCGCTGCTGCACCCGACCTTCGACCCCGATGCGTCCTACGCCGTTCTCGCGCGCGGCGTGGCCGCCTCGCCCGGCGCGGCCAAGGGCGCGATCGTGTTCTTCGCCGACGACGCGGTCGCCGCGGCGGCCGACGGCAGGGACGTGGTGCTGGTCCGGCAGTTCACCGAGGCCGACGACGTGGCGGGCTTCCACGCGGCCAAGGGCGTCCTGACCTCCGAGGGCGGCAAGGCGTCGCACGCGGCGCTGGTCGCGCGCGGCATGGGCGTGCCGGCTGTCACCGGCGCCGGATCGCTGGAGATCGACGTCCGCGCGGGGGAGGTCAAGCTCGACGGCGCGGTCGTGCTGCGCGAGGGCGATCTCGTGGCCATCGACGGGACCACCGGCTGCGTGACGACCGAGGACGTCGAGCTGATCGACCCGGTGATGAGCGACGAGTTCAAGACGGTCCTGACGTGGGCCGACGAGCTGCGCCGCCTCGACGTCCGCACGAACGCCGACACGCCCGAGGACGCCGCCAAGGCGCGCGAGTTCGGCGCGCAGGGCATCGGCCTGTGCCGGACCGAGCACATGTTCTTCGGCGAGGACCGCCACGAGAAGATGGTCGAGGTGATCCTGGCCGAGGACGACGAGACGCGCAAGGCCGGCCTGGAGCAGCTGCTGCCGCTGCAGCAGTCCGACTTCGAGGGGATCTTCGCGGCGATGGACGGCCTGCCGGTCACGATCCGGCTGCTGGACCCGCCGCTGCACGAGTTCCTGCCCAAGCTGCACGACGTCGAGGCCCAGCTCGAGCGCGCGCGGGTCGAGCGGTCCGGCGACCTGAAGTCGCTGCAGCGCACCTATGAGCGCGTGCGCGCGCTGCAGGAGGTCAACCCGATGCTCGGCACGCGCGGCGTGCGGCTCGGGATCCTCTACCCGGCGATCTACGCGATGCAGGTCCAGGCGATCTTCCGGGCGCTGGTCGCCGCCCGCGAGGCCGGCGTCTCGGTGCACGCGGAGATCATGGTGCCCCTGGTCGACTACCGGCGCGAGCTCGAGCTGCTGCGCGAGCTCGTCGGCCGCCTCGGCGGCGAGCACGGGCTGACGCGGGGCGAGGACTACTCGGTCGGGACGATGATCGAGCTGCCGCGCGCGTGCCTGCGCGCCGACGAGATCGCCCACGAGGCCGACTTCTACTCCTTCGGCACCAACGACCTGACGCAGACCGCGCTGGGGTTCTCGCGCGACGACATCGAGGGCCGGATCCTGGCGCGGTACATCGAGATGAAGGTCTTCGACCGCTCGCCGTTCGAGACGCTCGACGGGCCCGGCGTCGGCCAGCTCGTCCGGATGGGCGCGTGGCTGGGGCGCAAGACCAAGCCCGAGCTCAAGCTCGGCGTCTGCGGCGAGCACGGCGGCGACCCGGACTCGATCGACTTCTTCCATCACTCGGGGATCGACTACGTGTCCTGCTCGCCCTACCGCGTGCCCGTCGCGCGGGTCGCCGCCGCGCAGGCGGCGATCCGCGACGTCGATCCCGACCTGTCCTCGCGGGGCGCGTCGTGAAGCTCACGCCGTCCGTGTTCGGGGATCGCGGGCGCAAGCGCGCGGTCAAGCTCGGGATCGATCCCGAGCGGCTGCCGCCCGGGCAGTCGCCCACGGTGAAGTGGCCGGTGCTGACGGTCGGGAGGTCGCCCGAGGTCGCGCTGGACGCGTGGTCGCTCTCCTTCTACGGCGAGGTCGAGGAGCCCTACGCGCTGCGCTGGGAGGAGCTCGGCGCGCTGGAGCAGGCCGAGCAGGTGAGCGACCTGCACTGCGTGACGCGCTGGTCGCGCTTCGACCAGGCGCTGTCGGGCGTCCGGGTGTGGCCGCTCGTCGAGCGCGCGCGGCCGCGGCCGTCCGCCACCCACGCGCTGATCCACTGCTTCGGCGGCTACTCCACCAACCTGCCGCTCGACGCCTTGCGCGACGACGACGTCCTGATCATGACGCGTGCCGACGGCGAGCCGCTGGCCCGCGAGCACGGCGGGCCGGCGCGGCTGCTCGTCCCGTCGCGCTACCTGTGGAAGTCCGCCAAGTGGGTCCAGTCGATCGAGGTCATGGACCACGACGAGCCCGGCTTCTGGGAGCGCAACGGCTACCACAACGACGGCGACCCGTGGACCGAGCAGCGCACCCACGAGGACCCGTTCGCGTTCCGGACGCTGCGGCGGCGCGCCCGCGGCGTGGACGAGCCCGGCGGCGGCTAGACCTAGGCGCCGCCGCCCTCGCGCGGGTTGCGCCCCAGCTTGAAGTCGACGTAGCTGCCGATGGTCCCGCCGGCCTGGACCATGCACCAGTCGGCCTTGGCGGCGATGTTCCGGCTCAGCGTGAAGGTCCGCGTCGACGCGCTGCGCGTCCAGGTCCCCGAGCCGCGGGCGACCAGGCGGGAGTTCGGCGTGCCCGAGGCGGCGTTGGTCGCGCAGGTGACGTTGACCCGGCGCCCGCGCAGGAGCTTGCCGATGCTCGACTTGCTGCGGTGCTGCTTGGTGATCTTCAGCGTCAGCTTCTTGCCGCTGAGCGTGAACTGCAGGCCGCCGAGGTGGTCGGTCGCGGTGCGCGGCGCGGAGGCCGCGGAGGCGGTCGTCGCGGGCAGCGCGACGGTGGCGGTGAGCAGGATGGCGGTGAGGGTGACCCGGCGCATGGTGCCCATCCTGCCATGCGCAGCCACGGTTGTGTCTGGAGCCGTCCTGCCGATCCGGCAAGGCCCTGGGTCAGTCGACGGTCAGCACGGCCTTGCCGCGGATCTCGCCGTCGAGCAGCGCGGTGACGGCGCGGGGCGCGTCGCGCCAGGAGGTCGTGAGGTCGACGTGGACGTCGAGGCGCCGGGCGGCGATCAGCTCGGCCAGGCGGGTGAGGTCGAACGTGCCCGACTGCGCGTGGCGGAGCTCGGGGAAGAGCATCAACCCGTACACCTTGGCGCCGGGCGAGCCGCCGAACAGGGCGCGGGTGGGGTACTCGACCGGCTCGCTGATGGTCGAGGCGTAGGAGACGACCGTGCCGCGCGGGCCGATGCGCTGGATCGCGGCGCCGAGGACCGGGCCGCCGACGCCGTCGAGGATCGCGTGGAACGGCTCGCCCTCGGGCGCGAGGTAGTTGACGATCTCGTCGGCGCCGAGCTCGGCGAGGCCCTCCTGGCGGCGGGCGACCGCGGTGACGTGCGCGCCGGCGTGCTTGGCCAGCTGGACGGCGAAGTGCCCGACGCCGCCGGAGGCGCCGGTGATCGCGACGCGCTTGCCGACCAGGAAGCCGCAGACCTCGAGGGCGCGCAGGGCGGTCATCCCGGCGACGGGGAGCGTCGCGGCCTGCTCGAAGGTGACCTCGTCGGGCAGCTCGGCGAGGAGGTCGGTGGCGATCGCGACGCGCTGGGCCCAGCCGCCGGGCGGGTACTTCAGGCCGACGACGCGAGCGCCCTGCGCCGGGCCCGAGCCGTCGGCGGCGGCCTGCGCCACGACGCCGGCGACGTCCCAGCCGGTGACCTGGCCGGGCTCCATCGTCTCCAGGTGGCGGACCTCGCCGCGGTTGAGCGAGACCGCCCGGACCTCGACGAGCGCCTCGGAGGGCAGGGGCTCGGGATCGGGCACCTCGGCGAGCGTGACGTGCGGGGGATCGACGGTGGCGACGAGCGCGAGCATGGCGACGACGCTACCGCGCCTTCGCGACGATTCTGCGCAGCCGGGGAGGATGGGGGCGGGCGCGTGCGAAACTCGGATGCGTGATGGACGTCGCAGCAGCACCGGGCGCGGTCGCCGAGGCCTTCGCCGCACGCCAGCAGGCGTGGGAGGAGGCGCAGCTCTCGCCGCTGGCCGCCCGCTCCTACCCGGCGCGCCGGCAGGTGGCCGAGCCCGACTGCGGGCTGCGGACCCCGCTGCAGCGCGACCGCGACCGGATCGTGCACTCCAAGGCGTTCCGGCGCCTGAAGCACAAGACGCAGGTCTTCGTCTCGCCCGAGGGCGACCACTACCGCACGCGGCTGACCCACACGCTCGAGGTCACGCAGGTGTCGCGGACGGTCGCGCGGGCGCTGGCCCTCAACGAGGACCTGACCGAGGCGATCGGGCTGGGCCACGACCTCGGGCACCCGCCGTTCGGCCACATCGGCGAGGCGGTGCTGGACGCGTGCATGGCCGAGCGCTTCGGCGGGCGCTTCCGCCACTACGAGCACTCGCTGCGCGTCGTCGACGTCCTGGAGAAGGACGGCCAGGGCCTCAACCTCGGCGAGGACGTGCGCGACGGGATCCTCACGCACTCCGGGCGGTCGGCCCCGCCGCGCACGCTGGAGGGCGCGATCGTCCGCATCGTCGACCGCATCGCCTACATCAACCACGACATCGACGACGCGATCCGCGCGGGCGTGCTGGCCGAGTCCGACCTGCCCCGCGACACGATCGCCGTGCTGGGCGACACGGGCTCGCACCGGATCGACGCGCTCGTCCACGACCTCGTCGAGCACTCCTCCGCGGCGGGCGCGATCGTCCAGGGCGACCGCGCCGGCGCCGCGATGGACGAGCTGCGCAGCTTCATGTTCGACCGCGTCTACCTCGGCGACCGCCAGCGCGCCGAGCACGCCAAGATCGACCGCCTCCTGCGCACGTTGTTCGACCACTACGTGCAGGACCCGTCCCGCCTCCCCGACTCCGGCGTCGCCCCGTCGACCGACCTCGGCCAGCGCGTCATCGACTACATCGCGGGGATGACCGACCGCTACTGCGTGCGGGTCTTCGAGGCGCTGACGATCCCGGAGTCCTTCGCGGTCTGAGGCGGCCCCGCGGGCGGCTAGCTCTGCACGGCGGTGCCGCGCGGCGAGACGACCCACCACGGCGCGCCGAACGCCGAGCTGCCCTGGCCGTTGGCCTGCCCGGCGCCGGAGTCGCCCGCGAAGTAGTAGAGCGGGTGGCCGGCGTAGGTGACCTCGCGGCCCCCGTCGGAGCGGGTCGTCGTGCCCAGCAGGGAGGCGTCGACGCCGGTGCCGCCCTTGGGAGCGCCGGTCGTCAGCAGCGGCGGCCAGGCGGTCGCGCAGCCGCCGGTGCAGGTGCTGCTCCGCCCCGTGTCGGCGTCCCAGAGGTAGAGCGTCCGGCCCTTGCCGTCGGTGAGGAACGTGCCGAGGGGGCCGGTCTTGGCCGTCTTGACCGAGGCGGCGCCGGCCGAGGAGGTCGACGAGGCCGAGGACCCCGAGCCGCTCGCTGTCGACGACGAGCCGCCATACGACGAGCTCGATCCCCCGCACGCGCCGAGGGACAGGCTGCTGCCGGCGAGCAACGCGGTCACGGCAAGGACGGCGAGGCGGGACATGGTGGCTCCTTCGGGGGCCGGGGCGGGCGGCAGGCGATCGTCACACCGCCGCGCCCGGCCGCCGCGCGCCTCGCGGCCCCCTGGGTTCCGGCCGGCCCCCCGGCGGCGCCCGATCCCAGCGGGCGGGACGCCTATGCTGGCTGTCCCGTCCGATGCCCCGATACGCCGACACCGACAAGGAGAGGGTTCGCGAAGCGGTCGACATGGTCGACCTCGTGTCGTCGCGGACCGAGCTGCGCCGCGCCGGCCCCGGCCGCTACAAGGGCCTGTGCCCGTTTCACGAGGAGCGGACGCCGTCGTTCAGCGTCAACGCCGACGAGGGCTTCTACCACTGCTTCGGCTGCGGTGTGGGCGGCGACGCGTTCGGGTTCGTCATGGCGATCGAGGGCCTGGACTTCGTCGGCGCGCTGGAGTCGCTGGCCCAGCGCTACGGCATCGAGCTGACCGTCGAGGACGAGGACCCGGCGGCGGCCGAGCGGCGCAGGGCGCGCGAGCGGCTGATGGAGCTGCTGGAGCGCGCGACGACGTTCTATGAGAAGTGGCTGTGGGAGTCGGCCGAGGCGGCGCCCGCGCGCAAGTACCTGCTCGAGCGCGG
This sequence comes from Conexibacter sp., assembly GCA_025964295.1. Next base: position 900 of record JAOPZD010000209.1, on the reverse strand, counting down.
GCTGACCGAGGAGACGCTGCGGACGTTCCGCGTCGGCTACGCGCCCAGCGCGTGGGACACGCTGCTGATGGTCGGCCGCAAGTCCGGCTACGGCAACAAGGAGATCTTCGACGCGGGCCTGGCCGTGCGCGGCAAGGGGGAGGGACGGATCTACGACCGCTTCCGCCGCCGGATCATGTTCCCGCTGTGCGACCCGCGCGGCCGCGTGCTGGGCTTCGGGGCGCGGGCCCTGGGCAAGGACCAGCAGCCCAAGTACCTCAACTCGGCCGACGGCGACATCTTCCACAAGGGCGACATCGTCTACGGCGCCCACCACGCGCGCGTCGCGGCGGCGCGCGCCGACGAGGTCATCGCCGCCGAGGGCTACACCGACGTCCTGGCCCTGCATCAGGCGGGGCTCCAGAACGTCGTCGGGATCATGGGCACCGCGCTGACCGAGCGCCAGGTCGGCGAGCTGGCCAAGCTCGGCAAGACTGTCCTGCTCGCGCTGGACGCCGACAGCGCCGGCCAGGAGGCGATGCTGCGCGCGGCGAAGCTGGCGGCCAACAGCAAGCTGTCGCTGCGCGTCGTGCCGCTGCCCAAGGGCCTGGACCCGGCGGAGCTCGTCCAGCAGCAGGGGGCCGAGGCAGCCGCCGCGCTGGTCGGGTCCTCGGTGCCGTTCGTGCGCTTCCAGGTCGAGCGCGAGCTCGAGCGGGCCGACCTCACCGGGGCGGAGGGCAAGGACGAGGCGATCGCGGCGCTGCGGCCGGTCTTCGCGACGCTGCCGCCGAGCGCGCTGCGCGAGGAGCTGCTGGCGCACGTCGCCGACCAGGTCGACCTGCCGCCGTCGATGGTGTCGTCCTGGCTGCCGGTGGCGGGCGAGCGGCCGGCGGGCGGCGGCGCGCCGCGCCAGGGTGGCGG
>JAOPZD010000154.1 GCA_025964295.1 Conexibacter sp. | reverse complement strand
CCGAGATCCAGGTCTGGGGCCTCGTCGACGCGCTCGTCGCCCGCGATCGCCGCACGGTCTTCCGCGCGTTCCTCGAGCTCCGCGAGCAGGGCGAGGCCGTCGGCCGCCTGATCCCGCTGATGGCGCGGCGCCTGCGCGAGGTGCTGGCGATCGCCGACCGCCTGGAGGCGGGGGAGTCCCCGGCGCAGGTCAAGTCCTCGACCAAGGGCAGCCCCTGGGCGCTGGACCGCCGCATCAAGGAAGCCCGCGCGACCGACACCGACTCCCTGCGCCGCGCGATCGAGACGCTCGCCGACCTCGAGCTCCAGACCCGCGGCATGGGCGACCTCTCCGAGGACACCGCGACGATTCGCGCCCTCGGCCGCATGGCCGCCGCGACCTGACCTGAGGGCCGCCTCGCCGCGCCTGGCGGCCCCCGGACGGAGCTTGACGGGCTGGCGCCCGCCGGCGCTCGCCGGGGACCGCCAGCCACGACGATCCGGGCCTCAGGTCAGGCCGCTCGCCGTTGGGGAACGCGAAAACGGCCCCGACAGGGGCCGTGGCGCGGTTCTCGGTGCACGTCAGCCTTCTGGCTGAGGCCCGAATCGTCGTGGCTGGGCGTGCCGACCGGCGGAGCCTCGTGCGCAAGCACCGGCTCCGTCGGGAGGTGCGCCCAGGCGCGGCGAGGCGGCCCTCAGGCGGAAGGCTGCCCGGCGCGGACGCGAGCTGCGCGGGACTTCTTGCGGTTGCCCGTGTTGCGGTGCAGGGCGCCACGCTTGACGGCCCTGTCGATGGTCTGCACCAGGGCGCGGAACTCGACGTCGGCGGTCGCGTCGTCGCCTTCGGCGGACGCGGCCTCGAGGCGGCGGAAGTAGGTCTTGATGGTGGAGGTGTAGCGACGGTTCTCCAGGCGCTCACGCTCGGCCCGGAGGATGCGCGTCTTCTGCGAGTGAATGTTCGCCATGAGCGACGCAGCATTCTAGCGGGCTCGGCCGCGAGGCGCGGTGCGGGCCAGCAGCCCGGCCTGGGTCGTAGCATCCGGCGCCAGTGACGAGCGAGGCACCACCCACGCCGGCGATGCCGCGCCGCCGCTCGTTCGCGCGCAACACCGCGATCTTCTCGGTCCTCACCGGCCTCAGCCGCGTCGCCGGGCTGATGCGCGAGGTGCTCGCCTCCAGCTACTTCGGCCTGAGCCCCGCGTTCAGCGCGTTCACGCTCGCCTTCTACATCCCGAACGTCGTCCGCAGCCTGTTCGCCGACTCGGCCCTCAGCGCCGCGTTCGTCCCGGTCTTCACCGAGCTGCTCGAGGAGGACCGCAAGCGCGAGGCGTTCCAGCTCGCCTCGACGTTGTTCATGGTGATGCTCGCCGCGCTGGGCGCGATCTGCGCGCTGTTCATCCTCAGCGCCGGCTTCATCGTCCCGATCTTCACCGGCAGCGAGTTCACGCACGCGATGGACACGCTGGCGATCGGGCTCAGCCGCGTGATGTTCCCGATCGTCCTGATCCTCGGCCTCAACGGGCTGATCGTCGGGATCCTCCAGGCCTACGACCACTTCACGATCCCGGCGCTCTCGCCGCTGGTGTGGAACGTGGTCATCATGGTGTTCCTGGTCTTCGCCCGGCCGCTGTTCGCCGACGACCTGTACGCCTACGCCGTCGGGATCCTCGTCGGCACGGTCGTCCAGTTCGCGATGGCCCTGCCGGTCCTGCGGACCATCGGCTTCCACTTCGAGTTCACCTTCGACTACAAGGACCCCCGCGTCCGGCGCGTCTTCGTGCTGATGCTGCCGGTGACGCTCGGCCTGGGCCTGATCAACTTCAACGTCTTCGCCAACTCGATCCTCGGCGGCTACGTCTCGGTCCAGGCGCCGCGCGCGATCGACGCCGCGTTCCGCATCTACATGCTCCCGCAGGGCATGTTCTCGGTCGCGATCGCGACCGTCCTCTTCCCGCAGCTGAGCCGCCTCGCCGCGCGCCGGGACCTCCCGGCGCTCCGCGCCACCGTCGACAACGGCCTGCGCCTGATCTTCCTGCTGCTGCTCCCGGCGACCGCGGCGACGCTCGTCCTCGCCGAGCCGATCACGCGCCTGGTCTTCCAGCGCGGCGAGTTCAACGCCGACGACACCAAGCTGGTCGCCACCGCGCTGTTCTGGTTCTCGTTCAGCCTGCCGTTCAGCGGCGTCAACCTGCTGCTGACCCGCACGTTCTTCAGCCTCCAGCGCCCGTGGTTGGTGACCTACCTGAGCGTCGGCAACCTGATCGTCAACATCGGCGTCTCGATCATCTTCGTGGCGATGGGGCTCGGGATCGGCGGGATCGTGGCGGGCACCGCGATCGCCGACATCGTCATGGCCGCCGCGCAGTTCTACGTCCTGCGCGGCCAGGTCGAAGGGCGCCTCAACCTCCGCGCGACGTCGGAGATCGTGTTCGGGATGCTGATCGCCGCGGCCTGGTTCGGGATCGCGGCCTGGGTGTCGTGGGCGGCGCTGGACTGGCTCTTCGGGCGGAGCCTCTTCGGCCAGCTCCTGTCGGTCGGCGGCGGCCTGGCGATCGGCGCCGCGGCCTACGTCTGGGTCGTGCTGGCGATGCGCGTGCCCGAGGCCGAGCAGCTGCGCCGGATGGTCCGGACGCGGCTCGCCGCGCGCGGCTGAGCCCGGCGCGAGCCCCGGGCTCCCGGGCCACGACCGGCCGCCGCCGCCCTTGCAGTCACCGCACCGCGCGGAGAGACTCGGCGCCGTGATCCGCCGCCGCCGCTCGCTCGTCGCCATCCTCGCGCTGGTCCTGCTGGCGCTCGCGCCCGGCGCGGCCGACGCCAAGAAGGCCAAGAAGAGCCGCTGCGCGGCCGGCAAGGTCCCGGTCGTCAAGGGCTCGGGCAAGCACGCGCGCCTGGCCTACGACGGCAAGGGCCGGCTGAAGTGCACCGCGCCCAAGCGCATCCCGGCCAAGGCGATCCCCGCACCCCGGGCGACGCCGGGCGGGCAGCTGGGCGCCACCGCCGACCAGCTCGAGAACGTCCTGGACGTCGTCCCCGGCGCGCTGGCGCGCCTGGACCGCAAGATCGGCGCCAGGCGCACGAGCAAGATGGTGGCCATCGCCCTCGGCTCGTGGCGCAACCGCGCGGTCGCCGCCGACGCCAAGGCCGACACCTATTCGCCCGGCACGGGCGTCGACGTCGACTTCAAGAGCGACTTCGGCGCCGTCGACGACGGCAGCCAGACCGGCTACGCGGGCAAGGCGACGATCGAGGGGTCGTTCACCCGCGGGGGCCTCGACCAGCTGATCAAGGGCAAGGCGGGCGTCGAGCTGCCCGCCGAGGTCAAGGACGGCCGCATCAAGGTCGAGCTGGCCTTCACCGACCTCCCCAACAACTGCCCGGACGCCACCGGCAAGGTCAAGGGCGTGCTGAAGGCCGGCGGCAAGCTGACGCTCACGGTGGGGAGCACGGTCGTCACGCTCTCGGCCAAGATCGACGCCACCTACAACCTGGCCGTCGGCGACGACGCCCGCTGGCACACGATCGACGACGTCGACGTCCAGACCGAGTTCCAGGTCGGCGGCACCGGCCGCTCCACCGAGACCTGGCGCGGGCGGCGGCTCGGCGCGGGCTTCGGCACCGAGGGCATCCTCGGCGCCAAGGACACCGGCGCGGCGCTCGTGCGCGACCTCGGCCGGCTCGACAACGGCCACGGCGGGATCTTCGGCCCGCACGTCGGCGTCAACTTCGAGCGCGACGGCGGCAGCCTCTGGGATCTGCGCTCGATCGACAACGTCAAGGGCATGATCGCCACCAACGTGGCGTCGATGATCGCGACGCTGGCCGTCGTCGAGTACGTCCGCAAGGTCGCCGCCGACCGCGTGCAGAAGGTCTGGTACGACCAGGAGAAGTGCCTCAAGATCGATGCCGCCCCGGCCAAGGCCAAGCTCAGGGCGGGCGAGACGACGACCGTCACGGCCAGGAACGCGCGCGCCGCCAGCGGCGCGCCCGCCTCCGCCAACCTCACCGCGACGGGCACCAAGTCGCTGGAGCCCGGCAGCGCGCCGCTGCCCGCCAACGGGACCAAGGACTTCACCTTGACCGCGCCGGCCGCCAAGCCCGCCAAGTCGAGCTGGAAGCTCGTCGCGCTGAGCAAGGCGGGCAAGAAGACCGCCGCCGGCGACCTCACCGAGGACCAGGGCCCCTACACCGTCACGCTCGACGACCACGAGACCGGCCACTTCGCCACCCACGACGCGACGGGCCACCTCACCGGCACGCTCCAGACCGCGGCGGTCGCCGGCGCCACCCCCGAGCGCTGGACCGCGAGCGCCCCCGTGAGCTGGACCGACCTCACGGCCACCCCCAAGCTCGACTGCTCCTACGTCGACCCGCAGTCCGGCGGCGCCTGGACGGCGACGGTCACCGCCGTGGCCGACGACCGGATCCGGGTCGAGCTCGACTTCACGGCGCAGACGCTAGTCACGTGGACGGTCGCCTGCCCGGAGGGTGGCTCGATCCCGGGCCAGGCGGGCACGAGCCCGATGGGCATGACGCCACGGACCTTCGAGCTGCCCGCGGGCGGCGGGACGCAGGCGGTGGGCGGCTCGATCACGCTCGGCACGGACGGCTTCTTCACCGACGGGACGGTCACGGTGACCCCGAGCGGCTGACGTCTATCCTGGGCGGCCGCTTGTCCGACCAGAGCCTCATCCGCAACTTCTCGATCATCGCCCACATCGACCACGGCAAGTCGACCCTGGCCGACCGCATCCTCGAGATGACCAAGACGGTCGCCTCGCGCGACATGCGCGAGCAGCTGCTGGACTCGATGGACCTCGAGCGCGAGCGCGGCATCACGATCAAGTCGCAGGCCGTCCGCGTCTACTACGAGGCCAAGGACGGCAAGACCTACCAGTTCCACCTCATCGACACGCCCGGGCACGTGGACTTCACCTACGAGGTGTCGCGCAGCCTCAACGCGTGCGAGGGGGCGCTGCTCGTCGTCGACGCCTCCCAGGGCGTCGAGGCCCAGACCGTCGCCAACACCTACCTCGCCGTCGAGGCCGGACTCGAGTTGATCCCGTGCCTGAACAAGATCGACCTGCCGGGCGCCGAGCCCGAGCGCGTCGCCGGCGAGGTCGCCGAGCTGATCGGCGAGGATGCCGAGTCGATCCTGATCATCTCCGGCAAGACCGGCGAGGGCGTCACCGAGGTGCTCGAGCAGCTCGTCGAGCGCGTCCCGCCGCCCGGCGGCGACCGCAGCGCCCCGGCGCGCGGGCTGATCTTCGACTCGCAGTTCGACCAGTACCGCGGCGTCGTGGCCTACATCCGCGTGGTCGACGGGGTCTTCCGCAAGGGGGAGGCGATCCGCGCGATCGCCACGTCGACCGAGGCCGAGATCGACGACATCGGCTTCTTCACGCCGGCGATGACCCCGGTCGACGAGCTCGCCGCCGGCGAGGTGGGGTACTTGATCACCGGCATCAAGGACGTCACCAAGCTGCGCGTCGGCGACACGCTGACGACCAAGCGCAACGGGGCGACCGAGGCGCTGCCCGGCTACCGCGAGGTCAAGCCGATGGTCTTCTGCGGCCTGTTCCCGATCGAGAACGACGACTACGCCGACTTCCGCGATGCCTTGGAGAAGCTGTCGCTCAACGACGCCGCGCTGGCCTGGGAGCCCGAGACGTCCGACGCGCTGGGCTTCGGCTTCCGCTGCGGGTTCCTGGGGTTGCTGCACATGGACATCGTGCGCGAGCGCCTGGAGCGCGAGTACGACCTCGAGCTGATGGCGACGATGCCGTCGGTGAGCTTCGAGGTGACGCTGACCAACGGCGACGTCGTCGAGGTCCACAACCCCTCCGACATGCCCGATCCCGCGCGGATCCAGGAGATCCGCGAGCCCTACATCAAGGCCTCCATCCTGCTCCCCAAGGAGTACGTGGGCGTCACGATGGAGCTCTGCCAGGAGCGCCGCGGCGAGCACGCGGGCATGCACTACCTCTCCAGCGACCGCGTCCAGCTGTACTACGACCTGCCGCTGAGCGAGATCGTCCTGGACTTCTTCGACCAGCTGAAGTCCCGCACCCGCGGCTACGCGTCGCTGGACTACGAGGTGCTCGGCCTGCGCCCGTCGAACCTCGCCAAGCTCGACGTGCTGCTGGCCGGCGACCCGGTCGACGCGCTGTCCATGGTGGTGCACAAGGACAAGGCCTACGAGATCGGCCGCAACCTCACCGAGAAGCTGCGCAAGAAGATCCCGCGCCAGCAGTTCGACGTGCCGATCCAGGCCGCCATCGGCTCGGCGATCGTCGCGCGCGAGACGGTCAAGGCCTACCGCAAGGACGTGACGGCCAAGTGCTACGGCGGCGACATCAGCCGCAAGCGCAAGCTGCTGGAGCGCCAGAAGGAAGGCAAGAAGCGCATGAAGCAGGTCGGGCGCATCGAGGTGCCCCAGGAGGCCTTCCTCGCGGTGCTCGAGTTGGGCGACGAACGCCCCACGAAGTAGCCGACCTCCGTCGGCCCATCCGGGGCGGCTCAGCGCCGCCGCGCCCGCCGCCGGGCGAACGCGTCGAGCGCGATGAGCTGCTCGCCGAGCGTCCGGCCGTCGGCGGTCAGCCCGTAGGCGCCCGCGCCGTCGACGGCGACCAGGCCCTCGTCGCGCAGCTCGCGCAGCCGCTGGCTGAGCACGCTGGTGGAGACCTCGTCGCACGCCTCGCGCAGGCGGCGAAACGGCAGCGGCTCGTCGCGCAGCTCCCACAGCACGCGCAGCATCCAGCGGCGCCCGAGCAGCTCGAGGAGGTCGTTGATGGGGTGCTGGGACGGGATGGCGTGTCTCCCCTTGTGCTTCGGAAATCGAACCGCTACCGTGGCGGCGGCAGTCATACGCTTCGGAATTCGAACCACACGGAGGATCGCATGTCCGCCCGCCTCGCGCCACTGGAGCCGCCGTTCGCCCCGCCCGTCGCCCACGCGCTGGACCGCCTGATGGGCGGCCACGAGCTCCCGCCGCTGGCGCTGTTCCGCACCCTCGCCCACCACGACGCGCTGCTGGACCGCTTCCGCCAGGTCGGCTCGTCGCTGCTGTCGTTCGGCCGCCTGGACGCCGCGGACCGCGAGACGGTCATCCACCGCACGACCGCGCGCTGCGGCGCCGCCTACGAGTGGGGCGTGCACGCCGCGATCTTCGCCCCGGCGCTGGGGCGCGGCGAGGACTGGCTGGCCGCGACGTGGAGCGGCGGCGCCGAGGACCCGGCGTTCGACGCCCGCGACGCGCTGCTGGTGACCATGTGCGACGAGCTGCACGACAGCGCGGCGCTGAGCGATGCGACCTGGGCCGCGCTGCGCGCCGCCTACGCCGACGACGAGCTCGTCGAGCTGGTCTGCCTCGCCGGCTTCTACCACCTGGTGTCCTTCGCCTGCGGCGCCTTCGCGGTGCAGGCCGAGCCCTGGGCGGCCGGCGTACCGGTCGGCTAGCTTGCGCCCATGGATCTGGGACTGGACGACCGCGTCTGCGTCGTGACCGGCGCGAGCCAGGGCATCGGCCTGGCGGTCAGCAGCCGACTGGTCGCCGAGGGCGCGCGCGTGCTCATGGTGGCGCGCGGCGAGGAGCGGCTCGGCACCGCGGCCGAGGACCTCGGCGCCGAGTGGCTGGCCGGCGACGTCACCGATCCCGACTGCGTCGAGCGGATCGTCGCGACGGCCGTCGAGCAGCTCGGCGGCCTCGACGTCCTGGTCAACAACGCGGGCACGTCGCAGAACACGCCGCTGGAGGAGCTGACCGACGACGACTGGCGCGACCAGCACGAGCTGAACGTCATGGCGCCGATGCGGCTGATGCGCCTGGCCGCGCCGCGGATGGCGCAGCAGGGCTGGGGCCGGATCGTCAACGTCGCGTCGTCGTCGGGCAAGCGGCCGTCGGCCTCCAACGTCGCCTACTCGGTCGCCAAGGCCGGGCAGCTGTCGGTGTCGCGCGCGTTCGCCGACGCCTACGCCGCGCGGGGCGTGCTCGTCAACGCGGTCGCGCCCGGGCCGGTCACGTCGCCGCTGTGGATCGGCGAGGGCGGGCTGGCCGACCAGGCCGCCGCCGCGCGGGGGATCACGCGCGAGGAGGCGCTGGCCGCCGCCGCGGCCAAGCTCCCGCGCGGCGAGCTGGGCACGCCGCAGGAGATCGCCGACGTCGTGGCCTTCCTGTGCTCGGAGCGGGCGGCCAACGTCGTGGGCGCGGCGTGGTCGGCGGACGGCGGCGCCGTCAACGTGATCATCTGACCGCGCGCCGATGAGTTCGGGCGTCGTCGCTCGTCCCAGCCATATGAGCACCCCGACGACCACCCGCATCAGCGCCATCCACCTGGTCATGGTCCCGTCGACCGACCAGGACCGCTCGATCGCGTTCTACGAGGCGCTCGGCTTCGAGAAGCGCGCCGACGCGCCGTTCGGCGAGGGCCACCGCTGGGTCGAGCTCTACCCGCCGTCGGGCCCGACGGGCATCGCCCTGGCGCCCGCATCGCCGTCGAGCGCCGGCGTCCAGACCGGGATCATCCTCACCACCGACGACATCGACGCCACGCTCGCCGAGCTGCGCGCGGGCGGGGTGGACGTCGACGACGCGGTCGCCCGCGAAGGCGCGCCCACCGAGATCCGGCTGGGCGACGCCGCCGTCGTCGGCCCGTTCCCGCCGATGTTCTACCTGCGCGACCCGGACGGCAACGCGCTGCTGGCCATCGGGCCGCCGCGCTAGGTCGCGTCGGCCGCGGGGGCCGTCCGCTTGACGAGCACCTCGACCGGCCCGCCGGCGCCGAGGCGCTCGCCCTCGGCCGCGGCGTGCTCGGCCAGCCGCTCGAGCTCGGCGTCGTAGGGCGCGGCGGCGGCGAGCTTGG